>JAYVRT010001132.1:0-2856 GCA_043776025.1 Archangiaceae bacterium
CATCAACCGGATTCCGGCCCTCGACCCTCGCCTGTTTGACCAGACCGCGAAGGCGCTCGAATCCGAAGGCCGTACCGCGCCGGTCCGGCGGAACAACCGGAAACCGAAAGACGAAGGCCCCGGCTTCGTGGATTTCTCCAGCAAAACCGGGGCCTCCAAACTGTCGGGAAGACAGGATTCGAACCTGCGACCCCTTGGTCCCGAACCAAGTGCTCTACCAGGCTGAGCCACTTCCCGATTTCAAAGATTTACGTGCCCGCCCCTATGAAGTCAACGCCAGGTTCAGCGGCATCTTCTGTCCATTCCGTCCACCCAGTAACGCCGAATCCCACGCCGTTTGCTCCTACCTTGCTCCTAAATTCTGGGCCCGTTTTCCAGGAGCGATTGCTGACCGTGGAGCAGGTTGCTCGGCTCCTACAGGTGTCGAAGGCCACCGTGTACAGGCTCGCAGCGGTGGGCGACCTCCCGGTCATCAAGGTGGTGAACGTCTTGCGGTTCGACCCAGAGCTCATCAGGGGTTTGGTGAAGACGTAGCTGAATCAGGCGGGGCAGCCTTGGCTAAAAAGCTGTCCCGCTTGCCTGCCGGTGGTGCTGCCATTCTGGAACTGCCGAACCCTCGCTCAGAAGCTCACCTACTTACATTTTTACTGGGCGTCAGTGCGCGTGACCGTGGTGAACATCAAGCCCGTGCTCATGGGCGTGGTCGAGCGACTCGTGAAGGTGCAGGTGCGAGTGCTCACCTGCCACCGGCTCGCCGTGGACATGCCCGTGGTGGCCATCGTCGTGGCGATGGGCATGCTCGTGTTCGATGGGTTCGTGATGGTGGAGATGCGCGTGCCGCTCGGCCACGTGGAGCGCAACACCGGCAGCGAACAAGACCGCCGCAACGAGGGTGCTCCATCCGAGCTGCGCTGAGCCGGTCAGCAGCCCGAGGGAGGCACCGACGAACGGCGCGATGGCAAACATCGACGCGGTGCGCGCGGCGCCGATCTTGCGCTGAGCCAAGATGTAAAGGCGCAGGCTCGCGCCGTAGCCCGACGCCCCCACAAGCAGCAGCGCCACGACCTGCCAACCCTTCGGCGCCGGGTCTCCAACAACAAGTCCCAAGCTCAACGTGATCGCCACTCCCAGCGCGCCCTTCAGGGCCACCACCGTGAGCGGTCGCAGCTCCGCCAACCTGCGTGAAGCGGAGTTGTCGATGGCCCACGCAAGCGTGGCACCCGCCACGGCAAGCGCGCCGAGGGGAGTGAAGAACGCCGCATCTCCGCCCTGAACCGCCAGCAGCGCGCCGCCCGCCACCATCAGGACGAGCGCAATCCCGGCCCTACCACCGAGGTGCTCCTTGAAGACGATGCGCGCCAGCAACGCCGTCCACACCGCCTCAAGGTTGAGTAGCAACCCGCCTACGACAGGGCCGACGCGCTGAATGCCCCATGCGAAGAGGGTCGGGGCGAGCGCCGCACCCGCGAGCGCCATCACGAGCAGTGCTGGCACTGACGCTCGGTTGAACGAGCGGCCGGACTCTCGAACGAAGGGCTTCAGCGCGACTGAGACAATCGAGGCTCCCGCGTAGAGCAGCGCGGCGGTCACGTAGGCGCTGACCCCGGTGCCCGCCCAGCCAATGACCGGAATTGTCACGCCGAACGCGATGGCCGATGCGAGGGCGAGTCCAACGCCGACCCCCATGGGTCTGCTTTTCGCTCCGGAATTCATCCCGTAGTTCGCGTTGGCGCTCCCACTCCGAAGCGAGCGTACAGCGCCGGAAGCACGAACAGGGTGAGCAGCGTCGCGGAGATGAGGCCGCCGATCACCACAGTCGCGAGCGGGCGCTGGACCTCGGCACCGGGTTCGGTAGACAGCGCCATCGGGATGAAGCCGAGCGAGGCGACGAATGCCGTCATCAGTACCGGCCGGAGACGAAGATCCGCTGCGCGCGCGATGGCCTCGATGTGCCCGAGCCCGTCTGCCTCCAACTGCCGGGCGAATGAAACCAGCACCAGCCCATTGAGCACCGCCACTCCGAACAGCGCGATGAAGCCGACGCCAGCCGAAATGGAGAACGGGATGTCTCTAAGCCAGAGCGCGACGACACCGCCGACGACGGCGAAGGGCACGTTCAGGAAGATGAGCAGCCCTGCCCGCATCGAGCGGAACGTCAACCAGAGCAGAAACAGAATCAACGCCAGCGCCAGCGGGACCACCACGGCCAAGCGTTCACGCGCTTCGAGGTAGTGCTGGAATTGACCACCCCACTCGACCCGGTAGCCGACCGGGAGCTTCACCTGCTTCGTGACAGCAGCGCGGGCGTCATTCACCACGGAAAGCAGGTCTCGTCCTCGCACGTTGAACTCGACCGTGAGGCGACGGGACTGGCCCTCTCTCGACACTTGCGCTGGGCCGGTGACGAACTCCAAGTCGGCAACGTCGCCGAGAGGAACGACCTGCCCGCTCACCGACCGCAGCGGAAGCGCACGGAGAGGGTCCAGGTCGCCTGCGAAGCGATGGTCGGTGCGCACCGTGATGGCGAAGCGCCGCTCGCCCTCCAGCACATCGCCAACGTGGTGGCCGACCGCGAGGGTCTCGGTAACCTGATTGATGTCCTCAATGGTGAGGCCGTACCGCGCCAGCCGGTTTCGGTCAGGCGTGATGCGCAGGTACTTGAGCCCCTCGACCTGCTCGACCCGCACGTCGGCGACACCGTGAACTTGGCGGACAGCACCCGCGATGCGCTCTCCAAGGCGCGCCAACTCGGTCAGGTCGGTGCCGTAGACAAGAATGCCCACGTCGGAACGGATGCCCGCGACCAACTCGTTGGTGCGCATCTCGATGGGCTGGGAGATGGAGCCGCCCACTTCT
>JAYVRT010001133.1:0-2854 GCA_043776025.1 Archangiaceae bacterium
CGTTTCGCTCGTTTATAAGGCCGTGCACCGTGGCGTTCCGGATCAACAACCTCGGCCTCTGGCTGGATGAGCCCGACTCGCTGCTGTCGACGCGCGCGGCCCAGAAGCTCGGGGTCACCGTCAGCGACCTGAAGGCTGTGCGCGTGGTGCGCCAGGTGCTCGACGCCCGGAAGAAGAACAGCCCGCGCTACATCTACACCGTCGAAGTGGAGCTCGCCCAGGGCCGCGAGCCCAAGAGCCTGCCCCCCGACGTCTCCACCGCCGAGGCGCCCGCGCCCGAGCTGCCGCCAGTGAGCCGCCAGCCGGACCAACGCCCGATCATCGTCGGCACCGGACCTGCGGGGCTCTTCTGCGCGCTCGCCCTGCTCGACCGCGGCGTGAAGAGCGTGCTGCTCGAGCGTGGCCGCGACGTGGTCCAGCGCCGCAAGGATGTGGCGAAGCTCTTCCGCGACGGGACGCTGATGGAAGAGAGCAACATGAACTTCGGCGAGGGCGGCGCGGGCGCCTACACCGATGGCAAGCTCTCGACCCGCATCAACCACCCGCACGTCCGCAAGGTGATCGAGACCTTCGCCCGGTTTGGAGCGCCCGATCGGATCCTCATCGACGGCAAGCCGCACATCGGCTCGGACCTGTTGCCCTTCGCGGTGGAGAAGCTTCGGCTCGAGCTGATCGCCCGCGGCTGCGAGGTACGGTTTCAGACCCGCGTCGAGGATCTGCTCTACGACGGCGATCGCGTCGCGGGGGTGAAGCTGCACGACGGCTCGGAGCTCCACAGCGATCGGGTGGTGCTGGTGGTGGGCAACTCGGCGCGCGAGCTCTACGAACGGTTCGCCGCCGACGGCCGGGTGTTCGTCGAGGCCAAGCCGTTCGCCCTCGGCTTTCGCGCCGAGCACCCCCAGGGGCTGATCAACACCATCCAGTACGGCGACCGGGCGGCGAAGAACAGCCAGCTCCCGCCCGCGGACTACAAGCTCGCCGAGAACCTCGAGGTCGGCGGAGAGGTGCGCGGCGTCTACTCCTTCTGCATGTGCCCCGGCGGCATCGTCGTCCCCACGCCGACCGAGGATGGCTTTCATTGCACCAACGGGATGAGCAACTCCCACCGCAACGCCAAGTACGCCAACGCGGGGATCGTGGTCTCGGTCTCGGTCGATGACTTCGCCCGCGAGGGGTTCACCGGCCCCCTGGCCGGGCTCCAGTTTCAGCGCCACTGGGAGAAGAAAGCGTACGAGCTGGGCGGAGGGAAGTTCTACGCCCCGGCACAGACAATCCCCGACTACCTCGCGGGGACGCTGAAGAAGAAGCCGGGCGGCACCAGCTACCGGCCGGGCCTGGCCCACGCGGATCTCAACCGGCTCTTCCCCGCGGCGATCACCGCGTCGATCAAGGCGGCGCTCAAGGGGTTCGAGCGGAAGATGCGGGGCTTCACCGGCGAGGACGGGGTGTTGATCGGCGTCGAGTCGCGCACCAGCGCTCCACTGCGGGTGACACGGAACGAGAAGCTGCAGTCGGTGTCGATGAAGGGGCTGTACCCGGGTGGCGAGGGGTGCGGCTACGCCGGGGGAATCGTCTCCTCGGGGATCGATGGCCTGCGCATCGCCGAGCAGATCTGTGGAGAACTCTCGTGAAGTACACCGTGAAGACCCGGGACGGCGAGCTGACCTACGGCAGCCTCGAAGAGGTGAAGACCGCATACGTGCTGGGCTTGATCGAGCCCGAGGACGATGTCCTCGAAGAGAACACGTCGCTCTGGCGCAAGGCGGGGGGCATCCCCTTGCTGATCACGGCGAAGAAGGTCACCCACGACCGGGGGCAATCGAATCAGCAGCGAGCCTGGGCGATCGGCGCGCTGGTGATGGCGATCTTCTGCTTCTACTTCTTGATCAAGGGCTACTACCTCGTCGGCGGGCTGCTCGGCTTCGCGGTGGCGGCGCTGTTGTTTCAGGTGACGACGCTCGCCGCGAAGCGGAAGCGATAGCTCCAGGCCGCCTACTTCCCCGCTGCAGCCTTGGCGCGCTCGGCGGCGACCACCTTGCGAATCGCGCTGAAGACGTTGGGCACCGCGGTGCTGTTGGCCTTGTTGGCGACGAACTTCGGAATCGAGCCGCCCGGGTCGGTGTAGACGTAATAGGTGGCGAAGGTCTTGGTGCCCTTCTCGCGCGGCTCGAGCAGCCAGTAGCCGTCGTTGATCTTCACCCGCACGTACCCCTCGCGCTCGGGCACGTTCTTCTCCTTCTCGTTCCACCCCGTCCAGGTGACCTTGAGGAAGCCGGCGCCGTCCTTCCAGTCGGACTCGTCGACGATCTTGATCACGTAGTCCCGGCGGTCGACCAGCGGGGCGTTGACCACCGAGTAGAACCAGATGACCTTGTCGCCGTCCTCGTTGGCGAGCACCTTCGAGTCCTCGGTGTAGGGCATGTTCTTCGGGTAGTTGGCGTAGTCGCGCACCGCCTTCCAGACCTCCTGGGGCGTGGCGTCCATCAGGCCCATCGCCTTCATCTGGGCGACGTTCTCGCCCTCCTTCTGGCGGCGGTAGATCTTGATTCCTTCGTCCTCGTTGGCCAGCGACCAGCGGGGCTCGGCATCGGCGGCGAGGAAGAGCAACGGGAGCGTCAGCAGGGGGATCATGGGGGTCGCATCCTAAGCCAAAGGCGGATATGGCAATGCCACTGTGAGCCAGACTGAAGAAACTGCCCCGAATTCAAGCGAAGAGAAGATCCGGAAGATCTACGCCCGGGACCTGAAGATCGGTGACGCGGTGCACACCGTATTCAAGGCCGTCGGCAAAGAGAAGGTCACCAGCCGCGCGGGGAAGACTTTCCTCACGCTGTCGATGGTCGACAAGACCGGC
>JAYVRT010001134.1:0-2853 GCA_043776025.1 Archangiaceae bacterium
TGGCACCGCTTCCCGTCGAGGTACACGGCGCCGCGTTCCACCAGCGCCCGGGCCTCTTGCAGCGGAACCGGCAGCGCGCGCGCGAGCACTTCGTCGAGCCGGCCGGCTGTCGCCACCACGGTGCGCCGCTTCACGATTGACTCGGGAACACGACCCCGTTCATACCTTCGTTCGTGGAGATCTCGATCAACGCGTTGACGGAGCGAACCGAGGATTTCCTCCGAGGCTGGGCCGGCGCGCGCTACCGACATCTCGCCGGGGTGGGCAAGCGGGCGGCGGTGTCCCGGCTGTTCGAGGAGTTCCCTGAGCTCGCCCAGCAGGAGACGTTTCTCCAGGTGAAGCAGGCCTCGGAGAACGCCCGCATCGACGCCGACCGCAAGGCGAGCCTCCAGCGGCTGCTGCGCTTTCTCGCCTGGGTTCGCCCACTGGCGAGCGCAGCAGCGAGCCTCGACGAGACCGGGGCCGAGCTGGAACGGCCGATCACCTCCTCGATGCGCACGATGGCGCTGAGCGACGCCCTTGGACGGATCGCCGACGACCCGGAGCGCGAGCGCCGGCACGCCCTCGAGCGCGACAGCTCCGACGCGCTGTGGGAACGGCAGACCCCGTGGGCGCGGGTGATCGACGCGAAGATTCACGCGAGCGCGCAGCTGGGGTTCCACTCGGTGCGCGCCATGGCCGAGTCGCTGACCTCGGCCCCGCTGCAGCCGTGGCTCGAAGCTTCGGAGAAGCTGCTGGCGACCACCGAGGACGCGTACCGCGACCTGCTCGGCTATGCGATCAAGCGCCTCGACGCCCAGCTCAAGCCGCAGGCAGCCCGCTGGCACGACCTGCTCCACCTGAGCACCGCCCCGTGGATGCGGGAGCACTTTCGCGCCGAGGAGCTGCTGCCCGCGGTGCGCCGCACGCTCGAGGAGCTGGGGCTGCACCCCAACGCCAATGGCCGGCTGCAGACCGACACGGAGGAGCGCGAGGGCAAGTCGCCGGGCGCACACGTGGCGGTGCTCCAGGTACCCGACGAGGTGCGGCTGACGCTGAAGCCGCGGCCGGGGCTGCAGGCGTATTCGGAAGCGTTGAGCGGCTTCGGAGAGGCGCAGCTGTGGGCCTGTGGGCCGCGGCTCGCGGGGACCCTGGAGAGGCGGCTGCCAGATCCCGCGGCGGTGGAGGCGACGCGCCTGCTCTTCTCGCACTTCCTCACCGAGGAAGGCTGGCACAAGCGCTTTCTCCGGATGCCGTCACCGGCCGCGCGCGAAGCAGCGCGAATCTACGCCTTCACCGCGCTGGCCCAGCTGCGGGCGGCAGCGGCGCTGCTCCCGTACGCGCTGGATGTCTTCAGCCGCGGCCCGGTGCGACCGCTGGCCGAGGAACACCAGGACCGGCTGGGCAAAGCGTTGGGCGTAGGCGTGCCCCGCGGGCTTTTTTTGCTCGGATTGGAAGGGGTGGACCCGGAGCACCTTCGCGCGGCGGCGCTCGAGGTGGCCTCGAGCGATTCACTGCGAGAGCGCTTCAACGAGGACTTCTGGCGGAACCCGGCAACTGGCAAGTGGTTCGAGCTCCTCGCCGGCCGAATCGGCGCCGAGGCGACGCGCGCCGAGCCGGCAGGCCTCACCCGGGCGGCCTCACGGCTGGTCCGGGTGATGGGAACCTGAAAGCCGGGCTACTTCTTCTTCGTCTTCAGCGAGCGGACGATCTTGTCCTTCGCCGCGTTGCGGGAAGACGGGACGGCGACCGGACCGGTGCGCTTGGCCTTCATCGCCTTGAACAGTTGCATCTCGATGAGCAACAGCTCGTCGGCGAGCTCTTCATTGTCGCCGGCCGCCCGGCCGAGCGGGGCGCGGGTCTCGACCTTGGCGCCGTACCGCATCCGCAGCACCTTCTGCTCCTCCTGGGTGCCCACCCGGCCGCTCTTGAGCGCCGTCGTCACCTCTTCCGCCGTCACCACCGCTGCGCTGCCTGCCTTCCGCTCCATGGTTGATTCCTCTCTAAGAAAGCCACCTGAACAACCGGCCATGTCAGACGCCGCAAAGCCGCATCTGTTGGGCACTATAGAGATCGATGCCGACCCCGCAAATTTTTGACCGAAGATGGCGAAAACCGTAGCGCCCAGGCTCCTTTGGCGCCCGCTTGGAGGCAGGCTGCACCCCCTGGCCGGGGGGTGTGGACAGAGCAGCTACGATGTTCTCCAACAGGGGTATTACAAGCCGCTGGCCACGCCGATTCCCGAAGCATCGCGTGAGGTTACAGCCTGGGTGTAGCCCCGCAACAAGACGGCCGGGTCGCGGGGCCGCGATGTCGCGATTTACGGGGTCGCTTCGTCGTCGTCGGGGACGGCGTCCGACGGTCCGCCCGTGCCCGCGTCGGCGCCGGCGCGTTGAATCCCGAAGCGCTGGAGCACCGCGGCGATGCCCTCGGGCTTGTCCTGGTCGGGGAGGAACTCGCTGGCCGAGGGCGCCTTCAGCTGGGGGTCCTTGCCGATGTTCGACAGCTGCGACTCGAGCACGAGGTGGAGCTCGGCCTCGCTCGCCTCGAGCTCTCCACCGTCGGGGAGCTTCTTCGCCTCGCGCTTGACGCCCATGCGGCCGTCGAGGCGGGTCTTGAGCACCACCGAGGTCTGGGCGTCGACGAGCACCTCGCCCTGGAGCATCCGCGGGCTGCGCAGCTCGTAGAACGCGAGGCGCCGCGCGGTCGTGTCGTCGATGCCGCTGCGGGGGGCGAGCACCGGCGGGAGCTTCTGGGTCTTCTCCGGCTGCGCGTCACCGAGCGACACCTGGTACTTCCAGGCGGTGCGGCCTTCGACGGTGGTGGTGCCCTTGGCGGCGAGCTTGAGCCGGCCGTGGAAGAGCGCGTCGAAGT
>JAYVRT010001135.1:0-9555 GCA_043776025.1 Archangiaceae bacterium
GAAGGCCCCGTCGACGTTGAACACCGCGACCTCGCGGCCAGCGACGGTGACGCACTTGCGGCTGCCGGGAGGAAGCGCGACGGCAGGGCCGACCTCGTACCAGGTGCTCATGACCCGCGATCCTCGAGCGCGTAGCGGGCCGCGCGGTAGCCGACGAGCATGCTCGGGGCGTTGAGCGCCGACACCGGGGTGCATGGGATCGCCGAGGCGTCGGCGATCCGCAGGTTCTTCAGGCCCCGGACCTTCAGCCGGCGATCGCACACCGAGCCTTCGTCGTCGCCCATGCTGCACGTGCCGGCGTAGTGGTACGTCGTGATCAGGTTCTTGCCGATCCACTTCGTCAGCGCAGCGTCGGTGTCCACGCCCGCGGTCGGATCGAGCTCCCGGTTGCCCCAGGCCTTCATCGGCTCCGAGCGCGCGATCTTCCGGGCGAGCCGCACGGCGTTGAGCATCGTCTGCAGGTCCTCCGGCGCCTCGAGGTACTTCGGATCGAGCTTCGTCGCCGCTTTAGGGTCCTTCGACGCGAGCGTCACCGAGCCGCGGCTCTGGGGCTTGCCGAGGATCACCACGATGCCCCAGACGCGGTTGATGAACGGCTCCGCCAGCCGCGTCGCGTAGACCGCGCTCAGGCCGAAGCGCACGAGCGCCCGGGTCGCCGACCCATAGATCGCCTGGGGCAGCACCTTCCCCGGCAGCACCCGCTTCGCCGCCTGCTTGATCGACGAACGCGCCGGGTAGAAGACGTAGCAGCTGTCGCTCTGCCCCTCGGGCAGGCCCAGCGCCGGGTTGGCGCGGTGAAAGCCGTAGAGCATCGGGTAGAAGCAATCGACTGGCTTCCGGCCAAGGAAGAACAGCGGCACGTTGGGGTGATCGTGCAGCTTCTGGCCGACGGCGCCAGCGTCGCGGGCGACCTCGATCCCCAGGCCGCGCAGGTGCTCGGCCGGCCCGAATCCGGAGAGCATCAGCACCTTCGGAGTCTCCAGCGCCCCGCACGCCATCAACACCTCGCGGGCCACGGTGGCGCGTTGCTCGACGCCGTTGATCGCGTAGATGACGCCGGCCACCTTCCCTTCGGCGATCTCCAGCCGGTGGACGACGGCATGGGTCACGATCGTCAGGTTCGGCGGCGCCCCCGCCTCGCGGATGAACGACAGGTACGAGCTGTGGCGCCGGTCGCCCTCGTAGTTCATCCACTCGTAGCCGAGCACCCCAGACAGGTCGCCGTCGTTGAGATCCTCCCGCTGGCGGAAGCCCGAGGCCTCTGAGGCCGTCATGCACGCCCGGGTGAACTCAGTCGGCTCGCGCCGGTGCGGCCGCAGCACCTTCTCGATCGCCTCGAAGTCCGGCACCACATCGCCCCAGCGCCAGCCCTCGGGCCACTGCTCGTAGTCGAGCTTCGAGCCCCGGGTGTAGACCATGCCGTTGACGGAGCCGCTGCCGCCCAGCCCGGTGCCGGAGCCCATGAAGATTCGCTGGCCGCCGGCGCGGGGCTGGGGCTGGGAGAAGCGCTCCCAGATCACCGCGTCGTTGATGAACGCGTCCTTGTAGCCGTCGGCGTGCATCGTCTCCGGGTGGTTCGCGGTGTCGTCTCCGCGCTCGAGCAGCAGCACCTCGACCGTCGGATCCCGCGCCAGTTGGGCGGCGGCGACACAGCCGGCCGAGCCGCCCCCGACGACGATGTAGTCCCAAACGCTCACGCGATCCGCCCGATCGCCGCCGCCCAGACCTCGAGCAGCAGCAGCGCGATCATCCCCGCGGAGAACGCCTCGACCGCCACCCGGCCCAGCGTCCAGCGTTCCTCGCCCTCGTCGATGCGGAAGACGAATGGCATCGTGGCGACGAAGTAGCTGCCGTAGAACACCGAGCCCACAGTCAGCATCCGGGTGCGGTCGGCGTAGTTGAACCAGTGGGCCAGCTGCGGGGTCGCCATCCCGAAGGTCTCAGCGAAGGCGATCAGGTACGCGAGCACCCCGACGCTGACGATCACCCCCGCCCAGGTGCGGCCGAACGCGGCCTGCTTCGCCTTGCGCAGCAGCACCACCATCACCACATGGTAGGTGAGGAAGTAGGCGTGGGTGAGCAGGTAGAGGAACACCGGCACCGTCTGCGTCGAGTGCCCGATCTCTTTCGCCTGCAGGTTCCAGTGCGTCGGGAACGCGTAGTGCATCCCGAGGTAGTCGAAGAAGTAGTGGGTGTAGATGAAGTTGCCGATGAACGAGAAGATCGCGACGAAGAGGTTGAGCTTCAGCGCGTAGCCCCGGTGCTTCGCAGCGAAGGCCACCGGGGCGGCGACCAGCGCCAGGCCGAAGGCGAGGTAGGTGGGGTCGCCCCAGACCTCGAACCAACCGCTGAGCACCACCACCGCCATCGCGGCGATCCAGACTGGGGAGTACCAGAGGATGAAGCGCTCGGTGCGGGCCTTGTCGGGGTTCGAGGCGAGCCACATCAGGCCCTGCGCCATAGTCCGACTCGGCGCCAAACATGGCACTCAATTGACGCTTAGAGAGGGTTCCGCTACGCCACGCGTTTTCGCGCGGAGAGTGCATGGGAAACGACAGCAAGCGGCCCCCGATGCTCGACGGCGGCCGGACCCCGTTCCTCGGCCACGCGCTTCAGATGAAGGCCGATCCCGTCGGCCTGCTCGCCCGCGGCCGCGCGAAGCACGGCGACATCTTCCGGATCAAGCTCCCCGGCGCCGACACGGTGGTGATGAGCGGGCTGAAGGCGCACGAGGCGTACTTCAAGATGCCGGACGACGTCGCCAGCCAGCGCGAGGTCTACCAGTTCATGGTGCCGATCTTCGGCAAGGGCATCGCCTACGACGCGGCCCCCGAGGTGATGAAGGAGCAGATGGGCTTCTTCTTCCCCGCGCTGAAGGAAGCCCGGCTGCGCAGCTACTCCGCGGCGCAGATCGAGGAAGCCGAGCTCTACTTCGAGAAGTGGGACCAAGAAGGCATCGTCGATCTCTACGAGGTCGGCAACGAGCTGACGATCTACTCCTCGAGCCGCTGCCTGCTCGGCCAGGACTTCCGCAAGCACCTGAGCAAAGAGTTCGCCGACGTCTACCAGGCGCTCGAGGGTGGGCTCACCCTGCTCGCCTTCCTCTGGCCGTACCTGCCCACGCCAGCCCACCGCCGCCGCGATCGCGCGCGCGAACGGATGGCGGAGCTGATCGGCAAGATCGTCGACGAGCGGTTGGCCCACGGCAGCAAAGAAGAGGACATGCTGCAGAGCCTGATGGAGTCGAAGTACTCCGACGGCCGCCCGCTGACGAAGGACGAGATCACCGGGCTGCTGCTGGCGATCGTCTTCGCCGGCCACCACACCAGCGGCACCACCTTCTCCTGGAACCAGATCCTGCTGCACCAGCACCCGAAGTACCTCGCCCGGGTCCTCGAGGAGCAAGATCGCGTCCTCGACAACCGCGCCAGCGTGAACATCGACGACGTGCGGAAGATGACGCTGCTCGAAAGGTCGATCAAAGAGACGCTGCGGCTCTACCCGCCGATCATCATGGTGATGCGCCGGGTGATGAAGGACTTCGGCTACGACGGCTTTCACGTGCCGGCCGGCAGCATGGCGATGGTCTCTCCTGCGATGTCGCACCGGATCCCGTCGATCTTCAAGGACCCGGACGCGTACGATCCCGACCGCTACGCCCCCGGCCGCGAAGAGGACAAGCAGTCGCCCCTGGCCCACATCGCCTTCGGGGGAGGCCGCCACCGCTGCCTCGGCTCGGTCTTCGCCTCGCTGCAGCTGGTCGCGGTCTCCAGCGTGCTGCTGCGCCGCTTCGAGCTGGAGCTCGTCGAAGAGCGTTACGAACAGGACTACCGGAAGATCCTCGTCGCTCCGCGCCAGCCGTGCCGGGTGAAGTTCAAGCGCCGCGGCAGCCCGATGGTGGCCGTGCCGGGCAGCTACGCGTCGATGCCCGCGGAGGCCGCGGCGCAGGCCCCGGCCGTGGCGATGCTCAAGCCCGCCGAAGGCTGAAGCGCCCGGCTCCGGCCGGTAGCCAGCCGCCGGGAGGTGACACACCGAGGGGGTCGGACTCCGAGGGGGCTCCGCGACCTACTCGCCGGCTTCGTCCGCGCCGCCCGCAGGCTTGAAGATCCAGGGGAAGGTGACGGAGACGACGCCGCCGCCCTGGGGCTCGGGGAACTTCCAGCGGCGGATTCGCGAGAGCATGCAGTTCTCGGCGTTGTTGTTGCCCAGCGACGTCTCGGAGACGTTCGCGTCGGCGACCGCGCCGGCGGGATCGATGGTGAAGGCGACGGCGACCTTGCCGGCCAGATCCGGGTTCTTCTGCAGCTCCTGCTCGAAGCAGAACTTGATCTCGTTCTGGTGACGCTTGATCACCTTGGCGATCACGTCCTTCGACAGGCCGCCGACGACCGTGGTCTTGCCGGGGACGATGCGGGTGCCGTCGTGGCCCCGGCCGCCGAGGTCAATCGCCCCGTTGCCGCCGCCGCCACGCCCGCCGCCCTTGGTGCCGAGGCCGCCGAGCCCCAGGCCGGTGCCACCGCCGCCCGAGCCTGACCCGCGCGAGCCGAGGCCGCCGACGCCGTGCGCGTCGCCGAGCCCCGCGCCGCCCTGGAGGCCGCCGAGGGCGTTGTTGATGCCGGTGCCGAGGCCGCCGGGGCCAAAGACGTTCGACGCCGCGCCATTGCCCGCCAGCGCACCGAGGAGGCCCGCGGTCTGGATCTTCTTCCGGTCCTCTTCGCGCTTGTTGGCGTCGACGACGGGAGCGCCCTTCTTCGACGGATCGGCTTCCTTCTTCTTCTCGTCCTTCTTGCCGAACTTGCCCTCGTCGTCCTTGGGCTTGGCGGCTTCCTTGATGCCCGAGAGATCCATCTTCTTGATCTCGACCTTCTTCTCCGCCCGCACCAGCATCTTCACGTACTTGCCGGGGTTGGCGAAGATGTCGTCCGACGAGTTCCCGTCGCCCAGCGGATTGAGGATCATCGCCGCGACCAGGGCGATGAACGCCATGATGCAGATCGACGCGATCTTGAAGAAGCTGTAGTCGCCCTCGTCGAGCGTGGTGACGGTGATCTGCGCGCTCGGCCGGACGTAGCGCAGGATGAACGCGACGTTCTCGAACGAGACCTGGGCGCGATCGTGCAGCCCGAGCTCGACCGCGTCAGCGCGGACGCCGCCCTCGGCGCCGTGGAGCTTGCCTTCGCTCTTCAGCTGCTCCTTCGTCTTGTGGGTGTCGCCGCCCTTGGAGAGCACCAGCCCCGCTTCCGCTGGGACGTTGATCACCGTGTTCGAGCCCTTGGCGAGCGCGAGGGTGAACGAGGGGCCGACGCCGTCGGAGAAGACGTTGAACTTGTTGCCCGCCGCCTCGCCGATCGTCACCGGGACGCTGTCGGCGAAGTGCTGGACGTTGATCAGGGTGTCGCCCCAGAGCAGCGCGACCTGGAGGACCTTCGAGTCCTCCGCCGGAGTCGACTCGGCCGGCAGCGGCTCGGTGAAGAGCACCGCGGCGTTGCGGCCGGTGCCGGCGAGCGCGCGGGGCGCGGCCGGGGGGGCCTTCTTCTCGTGCTTCTTCTCCTCGTGGTGCTTGGGCGCCTCGACCGGGGCCGGGGCAGCCGCGTCCTTCTTCTCCACCGCCGGCTCCTCGCCGAACAACACCTTCACCTGCGAGCCGCCGACCATCAGCTGATCGCCTGAGCTCAGGGTCACCGGGTCCTTGATCGCCTGGTCCTTGAACCGGGTGCCGTGCTCGCTGCCGAGATCGATCGCGGTGACGACGCCGCTCTTCTCGACCTTGAGCATGAAGTGGAGGTTGGAGACCTTCGGGTCGGCGAGCTTCACCGCCGCGCCTGCGCCCGAGCCGACGATCACGCTCTCGAGATCAGAGGTGGATTCCGAGACCACGCCGTCCGGGCCGGTGATCTTCAGGGTGATGGAGGTCTTCTTCGCCATGTTGCGTTCCTCGACGGAATGAAATTCTTGTTCGAAGCCGGCCCTTCAAAAGACGTCAGCTCAAAGGTTGTCGACCGACTTCTGCAGCTCGGGGACGAAGTTGTCGCGGACCTTGATCAGGCTCTTGAAGCTCGTCTTCTTCTTCGAGATTGCGTAGCTGCCTTCGGGCTTGGTGAGATCGCCTTCCACCGCGACGTCGGTGAAGTCGATGACCGTCTTCTTCCGGAAGACCGTCTTGTCGGCCTCCTGCACCACCGTGGTCTTGCCCTGCGCGAACGCCGGGGCTGCCACCGCGACCACTGCCAGGATGATCAAAGCCTTCATCACCACACCTCCATATACGGGTTACTGACACCCCATAACCGCCCGGGGTTCCTTAAAAAAAGTGCGCGGAAACTATGCGCTTTGCCGGGTGATTGTCACCCCCCACCCCCTACTTCTTGGGGGCCTCTTTCGGGGCGTCCTTGGGAGCGTCCTTGGGGGCCTCGCCCTTCGGCGCGTCCTTGGCGGGCTCGGTGCCACCGCTGGCGGGGGTGGTCGCGCCCTCTTCCTTGGCCGCCTCGTCGGTGACCTTGTCGAGCATCGACGGCCCGGTGTTGGCCTTGGGCTTCTCCTTGGGTTTCTCGGCGGCCTGGGGAGCCGCGGCGCCCGCCTTCTGCATCGTGGCGATGCTCTTGAGCTTGGCGTCGATCAGCTGCTGCTCGGGGGCCGGGGTGGTGCTCAGGCTCTTGCACTTCTCGAGGAAGGGCACCGCCTTGTCGAACCCGGTCTTGTCGGCCGCGTAGGCCCAACCGGCACCGCAGATCGCATCCGGCTGGTCGGCCTTGAGCGAGAGCACCTTCTCGAAAGCCTGGCCCGCGGCGAGGCCCTTCTTCGGATCCCTGCCCTTCTGCCCGTCGAGCGACCAGGCGTAGGCGAGGAAGCCGTCGTACGAGGTCGGATCGAGCGCGGTCGCCTTGGCGAACGACTTCTCGGCGTTGTCGTAGTCCCGGTAGGAGAGCGCCATCGCCCCGATGTTGACGTGACCGACAGCGAACTTGTCGTTGAGGGAGACGGCCTTCTGAAACTGGGCCAGCGCCTGCCGCCGCTCGTCGAACTTGAGGTAGATCATCCCCAGGTTGTTGTAGACGCCCGGATCTTTGTCATCGAGCTTCTTGGCGTTGGCGGTGATGAACTCCGCGAGCCGGTAGTTGCCCTGGTCGAAGTAGATCAGCGCCAGGTTCTTGTAGGCGTCGGGGTTGTCCTTGGTGCGCGAGAGCACCCGCCGGACCATCGCTTCGGCCTTGTCGAACTTCTTCGCCAGCCGGTAGGCGACGGTGAGGTTGTTGAGCAGCGCGACGTCGAACTGGGCGCCCTCATCCTTCAGCGCTTCCTCATACAGGGCGATCGCCTTGTCGAACTTGTCCTGTTGCCGGTAGACCTTGCCTAAGTTGAGCAGCGTCGGGCGGTGCTTCGGGTCCTGCTTGTGCGCCGCCTCGTAGAACTTCTCCGCGTCGAGCAGGTTGCCCTGCCGCTCGCTGACGACGCCGAGGTTGTACTGGGCAGAGACGAGCGTCGGCTGCTTGTCGAGCAGCTTGGCGAACGAGGCCTTGGCGGCATCGAGCTTGTTGGCGTCGACCGCGGCGACGCCTTCGTCGAACAGCTCCTGCGGGGTCTTCTCCTTCGGAGGAGGCGGCGGCTTGTTGACGTCGTCCTTCGGCTTGACCACCACCGCTTCAGTGGTGGTGCAGGCGGCGGCGGCGAGGATTGCGGCGAAGAGAATCTTCTTCATGGCGTTCACCCAGCCCCCGGCGTCGGCGGCGGCACAGCGGCGTTGGTGGGAGCGGGCTTGGCCGCCTCATTGGTGGGCGGTGGCGCCTTCTTCTCCTCCGGCGCCGGAGCGTCGACCTTGAAGTCGGCCTTCTTCTGCATCGCGGCGGTGACGAAGAACTCCGAGCCGCGGTACGGCACCTCGCGGACCTTGGCGTAGAGGCCGGGCCGGTACTTGTTGATCTTGTCCTGCGCGGTGATCGTCCACTCGTTGTAGATCGACAGCTCGTAGGACTTGGTCAGCGCCTTCTCCAGGCCTTCGATCGCCTTCTCTTCCAGCGGGAACGCCTTGTTCTCGAGCTCGCCTCGGTACATCGAGAGCTGATCCTCATCGAGCCCCTTGGGGTCCGGCGAGTCGAGGAAGTTCTGCGCCAGATCGGAGTACGCGAGGCCAATGCGGGTCAGCGCCGCGATGCCGTACTCACCGGAGCCGATGGTCAGCACCTCGGTGTAGGCCTTCTCGACCTCCTGGATCTTCTTCGTCTTCGCGATCAGGTCGTTCTTGAGCGTCGCCAGCTTGTTGAACTTGATCGCGGTGTACGCGGCCCACATCGGCTCGAGTTGGTAGAAGCGGCAGTGGGCGTAGGCGGCCATCGCCCGGTCGTTCTTCTTCTCGTCGGCGGTGAGCTTCGGGTAGCTCGCCACGATGTCCTTGGCGATCTTGTCCATTTCGGCCGGCACCTTCAGCGTGCGCTGGTCGAGGTACATCCGGTACTTCGCCTCCATCCGCTGGATGTCGGTGACCCGCTTGTCCTTGGCGTAGGTGGTGAGGAACGCGTCGTAGGCCTTGAGCGCGTCGGGCAGCTGCTTGTCCTTCTCGTAGATCAGCGCGAGGTTGTAGGAGATCTTCGGGACGTCTTCCTTGTCCTTGACGCGCGCGATGTACCGGTTGTAGGCGGCGATCGCCTTGTCTGACTTGCCGACGCCTTCCCACCACAAGCCGGCGTTGAACTGCGAGTCGGCGACGTGGGCTTCGGCTTCCTTGATCTGGGCATCACGCTCCTTCTGCTTTGCCTCGGTGAGCTTCACCGGAGCGCCCGGCTTGGAGGGAGCCGCGGCGACCTTCGCGTCCTTCGGCGCCGGCTTGCCCTTGTTCGCCTTCGCCTCCTTTTCCTTCTGTTCCTTCTCCTTCTTCAGCAACTCCTTGAGGTTGTCGATGTTGATCGCCTTGGCGCCAGCGGCGGCGTCGTAGGTGGCGATGAAGTCCTCGTACATCGCGGCCGACTTCTCGAAGTTGGCGGTCTTCTCGTAGAAGAACGCGAGCGCGTACTTCACCTTGAGGTCGAAGATCGTCGAGGGGTATTCCTTGAGCACCCGTTCGCCGGCCTCGATGCCGTGGTCGATCTCGTTGGCGTCCTGGAAGATGATCATCGAGTAGGTGAGCGCGCGATCGGCGTTCTCCGACTTGGGGAACTCGGCGACGAACTTGAGGAACTCTTCCGCCGCCTGCTTCACGTTCTTCTCTTTCTTGAAGATGATCTCGTCGACGTACTTGTACTGGCTGCCCTCGACGACCCCGGCGACGCGCTTGGTGAACTCGGTGCCCGGCTTGGCGAGCTTCTTGTTGCCCAAGAACCCGCGCGACAGCTTGTTGAGCTCGAGCCACTCGGACTTCTCCTCGAGGACGGCGAGCGTCAGGTCGGCGGCGTCGATCGAGCGCTTGTCCTCGGGGTACTTGCCGATGATGTCGCCGAAGCGCTTGGCGGCTTCGAGGAAGTGGTTCCGGTCGTAGTAGAGGACCGCGACGCCATAGCCGAGCTCGATCTCGTCGGTGTTCTTCGGGTAGGCGGCGTTGTAGGCGTCGGAGGTCGCGACCAGGGC
>JAYVRT010001136.1:0-2846 GCA_043776025.1 Archangiaceae bacterium
CACCTGCACCAGCACCTGAAGAACGCCCGGGAGTTCGGCCTGCCCGAAGGGGTGCTCCACCTGGCCCGCGACGGCGACGTGCTCGGGCTCGACGCCGCCGGGATCACCACCCTGGGCCAGGTGCCGGTCGGCCAGCTGCCCACCCGCCGCGACGCCGAGGGCTGGGTGCCGCCCGATTCGATCCACGAGCGGAGGATCCTCGCCGAGGGCGGGATGGTGCTGGTGCTCGTCGTGCTCCAGGCGGGCACCCACAAGCTGCTCTACGGCCCGCAGGTGTCGGGCCAGGGGCTGGCCAACGACGAGCAGGCGTTTCTCCCCCTGGCCAGCGAGCACGCCCGGGCCAGCCTGCTGGAGATCTCCCCCCAGCTGCTCGGCGACGACGCCCTGCTGCGCGACACCCTGACCCAGTCGGTCCGCCGCACTTTCAAGCAGTTGTCCGGCCGCAGGCCCCCCGTGCTGCCTCTGGTGGTGAAGCTGTGATAGTGCCTTGCGCCGCCAGATGATGATCTCCACCGCCATCCTTGTCCTCGCCCTGTCGGCGAAGAAGCCCGACGCCCCGGTCGAAAAACCGATCAAGCCCCTACCGACGCTGAGCAAAGAGCCGAAGCTCGACGGGGTGTTCAAGGACTTGCCCGGCGCCGACCTCGCCGTGTCCAAGGAAGCCACCGGCCTGATTACCCTCAAGGCTGGCTTCCGCAAAGACACGCTCTACCTGGCGGTGACCGCGAAGGACGAGAAGGTGACGATGGGCGACGCGATCGCCGTCAACCTCTTCTTCCCCACCGCCGGGACCACCGCCCGCGGCTTCCGCTACCTCTTCGGGCCTGACGGTCGCCGCAACGAGCCCGAAGGCGCGCCCGCCTGGGCGCAGGACCTGGTCAAGGCCGGGGTAAAGACCGACGGCAAGGGGATCAACCTCGAGCTCGCCTTCCCTGCGCGGTCGTTGCCGCGGATCCCCGCTCAGCTGCAGCTGGCGCTCAACATCTGCGTCGAGTTCATCGACAAGGACGAAGAGGGCGACGCCAAGGTCACCACCACCTGCATCGGAGGAGACATGGTCGGTGGCCCGACCCGCCTGCCGGACGAGCTGCGCAAGAACCTGAAGCTGCTGCCGCCGGCGGAAGTCGAGGGCCTCGAGGCGCGGCCCACCGGCTGGGTTGGCTACGCAGTGCTCCACTACCCGATTTGGGTGATCTCCGACTCGACGCTCACGCCGGAGAGCCTGGGCGAGCTGATCGCCGGCGCGGGCGCGGTGGACCCGAAGTCGGTGGCGTTGCCGCTGCCGCCGAGCATGACCCTCAACGACAACCGGCCGATCTTCACCGTGCTGACGGGCAAGAACCCCTACGTCGGCGACCAGTGCCACTCCGAAGACGAGCTGCGGATGGCGATGTACGTCGCCAAGGGCGCGAGCGCGACCCGGGTGCTCGAGTGGCCGGCGGTCACCTGCTCGCTGGGCCGGGCGATGAGCTTCGACTTGAACCCCGACGGCGGGCTGTCGATTGGCTACACCAACGGCTCGACGGCGCACTTCTCCTGGAGCGGCGATCACTTCGAGCGAAGCGAGCTGGGCAAAAAGTGAAGAAGCAGAAGAAGGCCGCGCTCAAGTCGCTCTACATGATGACGCTCGGCTGCCCGAAGAACCGGGTGGACTCCGAGGTGATGCTGGGGACGCTGGTCAACGGCGGCTACAGCCTGGTGCAGGAGCCGGAGGACGCCGAGGTGATCGTCGTCAACACCTGTGCCTTCATCGGCCCAGCGAAGCAGGAGAGCATCAACCACATCCTCGAGCTGACCGAGTTCAAGAAGGCCGGCAGCTGCAAGACGCTGGTCGTCACCGGCTGTCTGTCGCAGCGGTATGCGCCGGAGCTCGCGAAGGAGATGCCCGAGGTCGATCACTTCCTCGGCACCTCGGCCTACGCGCAGATCGGCGATCTGCTCAACGCCGAGGCGACCCCGCGGCAGGTGATCCCGGATCCCGACTACATCCACAGCGCGACCACTCCGAAGATCAACTCCCAGCCGGGGTACACCGCCTACCTGAAGATCTCCGAGGGCTGCGACAACAAGTGCGCCTTCTGCATCATCCCCACCCTGCGCGGGCTGCAGCGGAGCCGGCCGATCGCCGACCTCGTCGCCGAGGCCGAGACGCTGGCGGACCAGGGCGTCGCCGAGCTGAACCTGGTGGCGCAGGATCTCACCGCCTACGGGCACGATCTGCCGGGCCGGCCGAAGCTGCACGAGCTGCTCCGAGCGCTGTGCAAGGTCGACGTGAAGTGGATCCGTCTGCACTACGCCTACCCGCGGGTGTTCCCCGACGAGCTGATCGAGGTGATGGCGAACGAGCCGAAGATCGCCAAGTACCTCGACATGCCGCTGCAGCACGCGAGCGACAAGTTGCTGCTGTCGATGAAGCGCGGGCGCGACTCGAAGTTCCTCGTTGGGCTGCTCGAGAAGATCCGCGCCCGCGTGCCCGGCCTCACCTTCCGAACCAGCTTCATCGTCGGCTTGCCCGGCGAGACGGAAGAAGACTTCGAGCTGCTCAAGGAGTTCGTGAAGACCTACCGCTTCGAGCGGATGGGCTGCTTCCAGTACTCGGATGAAGAAGGCACGACGGCGTTCGACATGCCGGACAAGGTGCCGGCGAAGACGATCGAGCGCCGCTGGCGCGAGATCATGGCGATCCAGCAGCGGATCAACCGCGAGCAGAACAAGCAGCTGATCGGCAAGCGGCTGACGGTGCTGGTGGAAGGCGTGAGCCCCGGCACGCGCGCGCGGATCTTCTCGAGCAGGCCGACCAGGAACTTCGAGTCGCGGCCGCGCTTCATCGACAGCAGCAGCTTGTC
>JAYVRT010001137.1:0-2842 GCA_043776025.1 Archangiaceae bacterium
AGCGTCGACTTGCCGGAGCCGTTCACGCCGACGAGGCCGACGCGCTCGCCCTCCTCGATGACGAGCTCGACGTGGGAGAAGAGGGTGCGGCTGCCGAAAGCTAAGGAGACGTCGAAGGCGCGGAGGAGGGTCATGGAGGTACGGCTCGGTTTTCATGCCTAACACCTTGGCCGCCGCGATTGAGAGGGATCCGCCGGGGCGTCGCGTAGACTGCCTGGCCGATGGGGATCCTCAATCAGCTCCAGCAGTGGGCGGAGAAGGTCGGGCGGGAGACGCTGCCGGTCGACCCGGTGGTCTTCGGAGATCCAATCGCCCAGAAGACGCAGTGGACGCCGCTCAAGCCCGGCGGCGCCAGCTTCCGCACCCACCGCCTCGAGCCGGTCGAGCCCGACGGGATGCAGATGAAGAAGACCCTGGGGATGGTGGCCTTCGCACTGGTGTTCCTGCTCGTCGGCCTCGGGGTGGCCATCGCCGGCGTGGTGAGTCAGCAGTGGTACATCGGGCTGTTTGGCGGGGTGTTCCTCTTCTTCGGCGCGCTGATGGCCTGGCCGCGGCGAATCCTCTTCGACGGCTCGATGCGGCAGTTCTCCGCCGCGGGGAGGACAGTGCCGTTCAGCACCATCCACGCGATACAGCTGATCAAGGAACGGGTCCGCGGCGACAAGACAACCTACTGGAGCTACGAGCTCAACCTGGTGCTCAACGACGGCGAACGGGTGCACGTCGTCGACCACGGAGACCTGCCGGGGCTGCAGAACGACGCCCAGCGGCTGCAGGTGCTGCTCGGCTGCAAGCTGTGGGACGGCACCGCCACCGGGGAGCAAGGCCAACCATGAGGGACGCACGATGAGCGACACCGCGGCAGCGAACCGGCGCCTGGGCAAGGCGTGGCTCGATGCCTTCAACGCCCACGACGTGCAGCGCCTGGTCGCGCTCTACGCCGAAGACGCGACCCACACCTCTCCGAAGATTCGGACGCTGCACCCGCAAACGGGCGGGAAGCTGGTCGGCCGCGGCGCGCTCACCGACTGGTGGCTCGACGCGCTCAAGCGCTTGCCGACGCTGCGCTACGAAGAGCTGACGATCACCGCCGACGATGACCGGGTCTTCCTCGAGTACCTGCGCCACGCGCCCGACGGGCCGCCCTACCCAGTGGCCGAGGTCTTCGAAGTGCGCGGGGGGAAGATCTCCGCCTCGCGCGTCTACCACGGCTGATCAGCCGCGCAGCGGGGGTGGCGGGAGCCGTTTCTTGCGCAGGTGCTCGCGCAGGAACTCCACCGGGTCGACGTCGTCCGCGCTTTGGGCCCACGCCTGGAGCACCGACGCGACGTCGCGAGGAACCTGCACCGCCCTGACCCCGTCGCTGCGCCCTTCGAGCAAGACGAGGCGGGAGAACTCGCCCTTCACGGCGCCTTCGTCAGCGTGAAGTTCTCGTTGAGCGGCGTCCCCGCAGCGAGCGTGACCATCTTCGTCTGCGGCAGGTAGCCGGTCTTCGACGCCGTCAGCTCCCACGAGCCGACGTAGAGGCTGCCGCCGAAGGTGTAGGTGCCGGCGGCGGTGCTGGTCTGGCTGAAGAGCCCGCGGTTGACGGTGATCGCCACTCCCGCCAGCGGGGCGTTGTTGTTCGACGCGTCGAAGGCGCTGCCGGAGATGTTCTCCTTTGCTGGCTCGACGCCGACGTAGACGACGTAGTGCCGCGCGGTCTTGGTGATCGCCCCGCGGGTGTCCCGGTTGACGAGGTGGAAGACCCAGATGCCGTCGGGTGTGTTGGAGAGGAGGAGCTGCTTGTTGGTCGTGAGGCTGGTCGCCGTCACGGCGGGGATGGTGTCCGCGAACTTGTCGAACGCGTAGTAGTAGCCGGTGTAGTTGCTGTCCGCCTGGGGGTTGGTCCAGGAGAAGAACAGCGCGCTGTTCTGGTACCAGGTGCGCTGCGCCGGGTGGCTCGCGGAGGCGACGTTGGGTGGCGCGGTGTTCACGTTGACGAGGAAGGTGTTCTTCACCGTGCCGACGTTGAAGGCCGAATCCACCGAGACGACGTGGAAGTAGCTGGTGCCCTGGGGCAGCGCCGAGGCGAGCACCTTGAGGCTCTCCGCCTGGAGGAAGGTGCCGTTGTTCGCCGCCTGGCTGGGGAGCGTGTCGATGCTCTGGCTGACCTTGTAATAGTAGCCGTTGATCGTCGGGAAGGGCTTGGTCCACGCGAGGAACAGGTCGCCGAGGCCGTCGTTGTACCAACGCGACGGATCCGAGTGGCTGCCCGAGGTGAGGTCGAGCGGCGGCATCACCGACTTGACCACCGTGCCGCTGGTGCTTCCGGTGTACGCGTCGGTCGCGCCGTGGACAATCTTGATGTACCCGTTCGTGCCGCCGGTGGCCTGAATCGCCCCGTTTCCGGTGACGGTGTCCGCGGCGAGGACAATCGTGCCGCCGGTGCCGGGCGACGTGCCGTTGCTGGTCAATTGGCCCTTGATGTCGATGTTGTCGGCGATGAACTTCACCAGACCGCCGCCAGGAGAGGTCGAGCCGTACATCGTCCCCTCATCTGCCGAGAGGTCGTCGGTGCGCAGCAGGAACGGCGTCGAGGTTCCGGCGCACGGATTGCCGATGGAACACTGGGTCGTCGTCCCGTTGATGCAGGTGATGGTGGTGTTGTAGTCGTAGGCGTTGTTGCAGCACAGGTAGCCGCTGTGACAGTGGCTGTACACCGTGATGGTGGTGCCGCTGCCGGGCTTGTCGCCGACGCCGTTGGCGTTGACCTGTGATGCGGAGTCGACCACCGAGATGGTCTTCGCCCGGATCCGCAGCTGGCCCGAGGCGCCGACCTTCAGCTGGCCGCCGTTCTTGA
>JAYVRT010001138.1:0-9532 GCA_043776025.1 Archangiaceae bacterium
CTCGAGGACCTCCGCGGCGGGAGTGAACGTACGGGGAGTGACCTGGCCTTCGAAGAGCTGATCGAAGTCCTTGAAGAAGGTGGGGACAGAGTGGGCGAACGGATTCCAACGGGTGAGGGTGGTCATGTGCGGTGCTCCTTGGGCTGTGGACTGCTGCCCACCCAAGGTGTGTCGCGTCCGCGCGCTGTCAAGCCGGGGAGCCACCGCGTGCCAGGCCTTGACGCGCCGAGATCGGTGGTTACCCGTCAGTCGATGTCGATGATCTGCGCGCCGCCGCTGGCCTCGACGGTGCGCGAGGCAGGCTTGCCGGCCACGTAGAGCTCGCTGCCGCCCGAGAGGTCCGCCTTGAGCACGTTCTGGGCGAAGGTGCGGATCTCCGAGCCGCCGGAGCCTTCGACCGAGACCTGGGCGGCGCTGACCTGGCGGACCCCGGCGTGCGAGCCCCCGGAGGCCTCGACGTGAATCGCCTGCGCGTGGCCGACGGCATCGAGGTGGCTGCCCCCGGAGAGGCTGATCGCCAGCTCGTCGCAGGCCAACGAGGACACGGTCAGCGTGCTGCCGCCCGAGCCTTCCACCGCGCACTTCTTCGCCGGCGTCATCACCGCCTTGATCGTCGCGCCGCCCGAGCCCTCGACGCCGTCCAGCACCGGGGTGGTGACGCTGACGGTGACGTGGCCGGTGAACGGGAAGAAGTGGAACCCGCGCTTGAGGCCGACGTGGAGCACGCCGTCTTCGACCTTCACCTCGATCTCCTTGAGCGTCTTCTCGTCGGCCTCCAGCCGCACCGACGACGGGCCCCGGGCGACGTTGGCCTCGAAGCCCGAGCCGATCTCCACCGCGTGGAACGCGCCGACCTTCGGGGTGCTGGTGGCGGTGAGGCAGGCCGCGAGGACGGGGAGCAGAGCGTGCATGGCCCCCTTACGCCCGGTCGCAAAACCGATTGCGTCAGACGGCGGTGAGCAGCTTGTCCGGAGCCCCCGGCCAGGCGATGCCGGCGGCGACCCGGGTGGCGAGGGCGACGATGGTCAAGGTGGGGTTGAAGCCCGAGCCGGTGGGGAAGAGCGAGCCGTCGGCGGCCCAGAGGTTACCGACGTCGTGGAAGCGCCCTTCGGGGTTGGTGACGCTGGTCTTCGGGTCGGCGCCCGAGCGGAGCGTGCCGTGCAGGTGCGCCGTCTTGGGGATCTCGTCCCTGGGGCCGGGGATCGCGTAGCGCGCGCCGCTGGCGATCAGCACGTCGAGCAGCTTCGGCTGGTAGAAGTCGCGGGCGCCCAGCTCGAAGGCGTGGTTCTGGTAGGTGACCCGCGCCACCGGCAGCCCGTCGAGATCGCGCAGGGCCGGGTCGAGGTCGACGCGGTTGGTCGGCTGTGGCGCGTCCTCTCCCACCATCGCCAGGGCGACGACGCGATCGCGCCCGGGGCTCTGGCCCATCAGCTTCTTCAGCCGCACCGGGTTGAAGCCGCCGAAGAGCTTCATGATCTGCGCGTAGTAGGCGGACTCGCTGATCGGATCGGAGGCGAGGCTGATCTCGACGATGCCGCCCAGCGGATGCTCAGGGTCGTTGGGCCGGCCGCGGAAGTCCCAGAAGCCGTGGCTGACGGTGCGGCCGCGGTGGCCGTGGAGCCGTTGTTCGAAGACGCCGACGGCGGTGGTGTGGAGGTGGAAGGTGACGTTGCGGCCCACCTGGTCACTGGAGTTGCCGAGCGCGCCGCCGCTGCCGTCGCCGGAGAGGAAGAGCAGCCGGGCGTCTTCGATCGGGCTCGCCGCGAGGACGTAGCGGTCGGCGGTGTAGGTGACGCGCTTCCCGTCGGGGCCGATCGCCTCGACGCCGGTGACTTCGGTGCGCGCGGCGTTGGTGAGCAGCTTCGCCGCCCGGGTCTCGGGGACGACGAGGCAGTTGCCGGTCAGCAGCGCCTTGCGCAGCGCGGTGACCGGCGGGGTGCCGCGGGCGTTGGTAGGGCAGCCGTAGCTGGTGCAGAAGCCGCAGTCGTTGCAGGCGGGGCGGTCGTCGTAGGGCCGCGAGTTCACCGCGCCGGGAAACGGGTAGCCGGTGTAGCCGAGCTTCTTCAGGCCTTCTGAGACCTTGAGCGCACCGAACATCGGCACCCCGGGCGGCATCGGGTAGGGGGCGCTGCGCGGGCCGTCGAACGGCGTCGGCGCTCCCTGCACGCCCATCATCTTCTCGACGTAGAGGTAGTACGGCTCGAGCATCGCGTAGTCGACCGGCCAGTCGGCCCAGCTGGCGCCGGGCATCTGGCCGAGCAGGGTGCCGAGCCGGAAGTCGTCGGGCATGAACCGGGGCGTCTTCAGATCCGCGAGCACCGCCCCGCCGCCCACCGTCTTCGGCAGCGCGCAGACGTCGCCGACGAAGCTCCGATCGCCGTCGGCGGTGGAGTTGCGCCAGCTGCGCGGCTCGACCCTGGAGTCGGGCCAGACGAAGCCGCGGGCGAACTTGAGCTCGTCGTTGGAGAAGCGCGGCACCGGCTGCGACTTCGGGTCGTCGAGCCCCTTGAACTGGTTGGCGCCCGCCTCGAGCACCAGGACCTTGAGGCCCGCCTTGCACAGCACGTGGGCGGTCGCTGCGCCGCCGGCGCCACTGCCGATGATCAGCGCGTCGAACTTCGTCAGCGCGGTGTTGCCGATCGGCGTGCCGCTCATGACGCGATCCTCCCGCCCAGCGCCTTGACCACCGTCTCGATCAGCTCGCGGCTGCCCTGGTCCATTGGCTCGGGGTCGCTGCCCGGGTTGGCGGTGGACATCGGGTGGTCGGCGCGCTCGCGGTACTCGCCCTTGCCCGCGTCCCACAGCGAGTAGCCCAGCGGCTGGCTGTCGCCCTCGAAGTGGATCTGACTCCAGCCGGCGATCGCCGCGTTCCCTCCGTACTCGGGGGCGGACCACGCGGCCTGGCAGATGAGCTCGATCGCCAGGTCACGGTGACGCTCCGCGAGCTGGTTGAAGCTGCGCAGCCGGTCGGCGAGCGGGCGCTGCGCCAGGTCGGGCGCGAGCTTGCGAGCGTCGGCGAGCAGACCCCGCACCTCGTCGCGCAGGCCGACGACGGCGCCGAGCATCGCCTCGTTCGGTGCGCCGCCCTCGACGCCGGCGGAGCCGAAGAGGGTGAGTCGCCAGGCCTGGGCGTTGACCCGGTCGAGCGGGCCGAAGGTGAGGAAGCCGTCGGCGGGAGAAGCCTTCGCGGCGCCGCCGGCCCCGTCGCCGAACGGCGCGCGGCCGGAGTACGGCCCCTCGGCATGGAGCCGCGGCGCGCCGTCGAGCGCGGTGAGCAGGCGGTCGACGAACGCCACCGCGCCCAGGGCCTTGCCGCCCCGGCTGCCGTCGGCGTCGGGCGGAAGCACGGTGTCGGCGAGCGCCTCGAGCGTGGCGGCCTCGTCGGCGGTGAGGAAGGCGGGCTTCCACGGGGGGGCGGGCAGGGCACCGGCCCCGCACCCGAGCGGAATCCCGGAGAGGATCGAGGTGGCGGCGGCCCAGCGGATCAGCTCACGGCGGGAAGGTCGAAACGGGAGAAAGGTCATCGGTGAAGACACCGTACGGGCGGCGCCGCCGGCGTCCCAAACGGGCCCCCCTCCAGGTGTCGCGATCGGGTTTCTTTTCCGCTGCCTTCAGGGAACCCAGACCGCGTTGCCCGTGCCGCCCCACCGGGTCATTGATTTCAGAATCAGCGAGCTTGATTCTCGAATTGATCCCGACGGCGCGCGGTGAAACCGGGCGATGACAGGCGGCTACTGCTTGATTGCGGGAGGCACCGGGTACTTCTCGGCGACGATGGCGTGCGAGTAGAGGCCCATCGCCTGTCGCTGAACAATCAGGGACCAGGTCAGGCGCCGTTCGAGGTTAGTCACCATAATACCAGGCGGTGGCTGCGAGCCGCCGCGCCCACGCCGGGAGCACCTCGTGCTCCACCTTTGCGCTCGAGAAGATCACCACCTGGCTCAGCCGGGGCTCGACCTGGGCCGGGGGATCGCTGTGGAGCCGAAGCTGGCCCCCGTCGGCCGGTTGCCAGCCGGTGTTGAGGTAGACGATCGCGGTGATCCGCCGCAGGGCACTCGCCGAGGCGTCGTGGTGGCGCACGTAGTGGGATCCGGCCCCGGGGAAATAGCCCAGCTGGAGGTCGAAGCGCCTCAGGCCGAGCCATGCGTCGCGGTTGAGCTCGAGCTGGAGCGCGGCGAACCCGGCAAGGAGCGCCGCCAGCTCGACGTCGTCAGGGGAGACCCAGAGCAGCTGATCGTTTCGAATCGCCCGATCCCGGTGGTGATCGGAGGAGAGCCCCGCGCGAACGAAGAGCCCGGCATCGACGCGGCCCTGGGCGACGCGCTCGGCGACCGCCGCTCCGGCGAAGCCATCGCGGAGGAACCACCCATGGGTGCCGAGGCGCTCGACCTCGGCGGGGGTCAACGCGGCGCCGCGCCGAGGCGTTCCATCGCCTGCTTGAACACCGCGTAGTCCTGGGCGCCCTGGATGATGTAGCGCTCGCCGATCAAGAAGGTGGGGACGGCGTTGACCCCGAGCTCGTGGGCCGCCGCGACCCGCCGATCGACCTCGGCCTTCAAGCCGCCGGCTTCGACGGCCGCCCGCATCGCCGCCGCGTCGAGCCCGGCACCTGTCGCCGCCGCTTCGAGCACCGTCCAGTCGTGGAGGTCCTTGCCTTCGCTCCAGTAGGCCTTGAGCACCGAGGCGTGAAACGGCTCGAGCTTGCCCTGCTGCCGGGCGAACTCGGTGCACTCGTGGGCGCGGCGGGAGGAAGGGATTTGCTCCCGCTCGACCATGGTGATGCCCAGCTTCGCCGCCCGTTGCTTCAGCGGGTTGTCGGGCAGGTTGACCCGCGCCCGGATGTGCTCGGGCAACGCCCAGCCGGTCTCCGGGGCGCCGGGCCGCAGCTCGTACGGCTGCCAGTCGAGCTCGACGTCGAACTGCTGGTGCAGCTTCTCAGCCTCCACGAGGCCGACGTAGCACCACGGTCAAACGTAGTCGGACCAGACGCGAATCGAAGTCGGCATTGGCACCGTTGTGTCCTAACGCAGAGTAGCTTTGGGCGCATGTCCAAAGCCAAGCGCGCGCGACGCCCGGCCCCAAAGAAGAAGGCGGCCGCACGGAAGAAGAGCCCCTCGAAGAAGGCGGAAAAGCGGACCGTCGACGGCTACGTCGGCGCGCTCCCGTCTCCGCAGCAGACGATCGTCAACCGCCTGCGGGCGTTGGTCGCGGCGGCAGTCCCCGAGGCGGTCGAGGCGCTCAAGTGGGGCCAGCCGGTCTACGAGGTCAACGGCCCGATGGCGTACGTGAAGGCCTATAAGGACTCGGTCAACTTCGGCTTCTGGCGGGGAGCGCTGCTCAAGGCGCCCGACGAGGTGCTGCAGGGTGACGGCAGCCGGATGCGCCACATGAAGTTCCACGCGCTCGACGAGGTCCAGGCGGAGCTGATCACCCGGCTGGTGCGCCAGGCCGCGGAGCTCAACGCGAAGCTCGGCGACCCGACGCTCAGCCGCAAGCGCTGACCCGTCAACTTGAGGTGAGCTGTGCGTCAAGGCCAGGTCAGCCGGCCGCCGGCGTCGTTGGCGCCCTGTGCGGTGTGGCAGCTGTTGCAATTGCCCGACAGGTGCAGCGACGCGGAGACCTTGACCCCGGCGTCAGTGATCAGCCGGGCGACGAAGGGCGAGGGCCCCGCGTCGAGGTTATGGAAGCTGCCGCTGCTGTTGACCGGCGTCGACCACCACACCCCCCCGTCGAGCTCGAGGATCTCCACCGTGCCGCCCGGAGGCGGCGGCGACTTGCAGCGATCCCGCTCGTGCACAGCGGCCATCACCGTGCCGGCGTATTGGAAGTAGACGTAAAAGAGCTGGTTCTCGAAGTGGCACGACGGGCAGGAGAGCCCCGGATTCATCAACTCTCCAGGCGGCTCGGTGATCTGGTCGTAGATCATCCCGCTGGCGCAGGTGGTGGGGTAGCCCGCGTCCGCGCCGCCGTCGGCGCCGGCGTCGCTGACCCCGGCGTCGAACTCAGAACAGGCGCCGGTGAACGGAAAGCCCGCGTCGATCCACCGGGAGAAGGCGTCGACTTCGGGCTTGCTCGGCCGGGGTCGGCTGCCGCCGTCGGTGGGAACCGGGGGCATCGGCGCCGACTGGGACCTCATCCGGATCAGCGCCCGCTCGGCGACGGTCGGGACGGTGGAGATCGGCGGTGGCGCGAGCAGCTCGTCCCGGCCGGTGATTGGAAACGGCGCGCTGTTGACCGGCGGGTCGCGGTGACACTCCGAGCAGTAACGCTGCAGCAGGCGGGCGACGTCACAGGGCAGCGCGCCGCTGTCGGGTGGTCCTGCATCCGTCGCGCCGCCGTCGCGGGGCGTCGACGAAGGACCACAAGCGGCGAGCACCACAAGAGAAAAGAGACTGAATCGGGCATTCAAGAGGGCGAAAACGCTAGCCCAAGCGGGGGTTTTTCGTTGCCCCAGTCCAACGGGTTGCGTAAACCCGCGTCCCGCGGACGTCAACGCGAAGGATCCCGACATGCGGCTGTACCCCAAAGTGATTCCCATCATTGCCCGTGAGGTGATTCAGCGCCTCATGCAAGACCAGGACATTGAGGTGGAGACGATGCGGATCGCCGACGCCGAGATGGATCTCTCGGCGATCATGCGCGAGTACCTCGCCGCCGAAGAACGGGTGAACCAGGCGACGCGAGAAGCGCTCGAGCGCCGCGGCTACGACTTCTCCAAGTTCAACCAGGTGAAGCGCGAGATGGCGGATGTCCGCGGCTTCAAGATGGGCGACGAAGGCATCGAGTACGTGATCAACCAGATGCTGGAGTTCCTCCTCATCAGCCGCAACGTCGAGGAAGTGTTCTCGGCGGACACGACGATGCGGTCCAAGGTCTTCCAGTCGATGAAGAAGCACCTCGACGTCGACGACGAGATCGATCGCGAGGCCCGCACCCGCCTCAAGCACCTGCAGGAAGGCACGTCGGCGTTCGAGGTCGAGTACAACAAGACCATCGAGCAGATCCGCCGCGCCCGCGGGTTGATCTGAAACGCGCGCCGCGCCTCGGGTTAACCGGGCGTGGCGCTTGAAGTTCTGATCCAGCCGGCTCGTGAAAAATTGACGGTCGCGATCACGCCTGTAGCGTCTGCTGCATGCCGACCGCTCACGCGCTGTCCGAACTGCCGCCGCTCTCTCGCACCGTCGATGCGATCAAGGAGTCGGTGGACCGGCTGGAGCGGTTCCTTCCGAAGCGGGAAGACAGCCAGGTGCTGCTCGACTTCCTCGAGGACGATCTGCGCGAGGGGCTGGACGCGATCGGCGAGGTCGAGGCCCACTTCACCGACGTGCTCGACACCCTGCGCAGCGAGCGGCCGACGCCGATTCGCCTGGTGGAGCTGGCGGAGGACTTCCGGGTGCTCAACCGGCTGGAGTACCTGATGGTGGTCGTCTCCCAGCTGCGCAAGCGGCTGTCGCAGGCGGCGGGCAAGATCAAGAACGGCTGATCGGCGCGTTTGAAGGCCCGCTCGAAGGCCGGTGACCCAAAGGCTGCGGTGCCTCTTCGGGCCGCCGCGCGCGCCGGCTACCAGGTCAGGTTTCCCTTCGGTTCCGCCTTCGTCTGCTTGTCTCCTGGGCGGCTGAAGCCGGTGAGCGTCGCGCGCACGGTGCCGAGGTCGATCGCCCCGAGGGCAGCCAGCGGAAGGTGGCGGGCGTCGTCGGTGATCCACACGTGGATCTCGCGGCGCATGTTCGGCATGTCGAGGCGGGCGGCGACGCCCTCGATGTGCCAGGCGTCGAACTCCCCGACCGGCATCGAGATGTGCTCCCTGCCGACGACCTTGCCCCAGGTGCGCCACATCCGCCGGATGCCGTAGGCATCGAAGCAGATCGGCATCCCCTCTTTGTAGGACAGCTGCCGCAGCAGGTAGATGGTGCCCGCGACGTCGAGGCCGTCGTTGCCCCAGCCCATCTCCCACTCGTTGAGCGCGCCGTCGATGGTGCTCTTCAGGTGGACCTTGTGGTCCTTGGGGTGGAAGGCGACGTCGGCGATCCGGTGGACCTCGTTCTCGGTCGAGTCTTCGAAGTAGCGGTTGGGCCGGAGCGTCTTCGGATTCATGTAGCTGGTGCCCGAGCCGTTGACCCGGCGCACCTTGGAGAAGAAGGTGTTGGTCTCGGCGTGGATTTCCACCGGCAGCGAGCCGTCGCGCAGCGGAAGCACCCGCATCGTCATTCGACCGGCCTTGGCACCGAGCGCGTCGAGGTCGTAGTCGAGCGTCTCGCCCGGCAGGAACGACAGCGGCAGGCGCGCGGCCGGCAGCGCGGCGCACTCGGCGTCGCTGGGCAGCGGGGGAAGCGCCGGCGGGGTAGGGACCACCACCACTCCCGCTCCACCCCCGCCGGGCGCCGAGTTCTTCGTCGGCGCATCCGCCGCGAGTGCGACCGCGGCCGGCAACAGCAGCAGGGTGAGGAGCGTGGTCTTCATCTGGTGTAGTCCCTTCCTGGATAGAAGGTGGACAACTCGGCCACCACCGATCCGATCATCAACTCGGCCTCGAAACGAACGGGCAGGTGGGTCGCGTCGTCCAGCACCCAGAGGGTGAGGGCGTGCTTGGGGGCCAGGCCCCCGGTCCACTCCGCGGTGAAGCTCACCTTGAGGCAGTCTTTCTCTCCCTGCCGGGTGCTGAGCTTCTGCTTCCCTTCGACCTTGGCCACCATCTGGTAGGTGACCAGGCCGGTGAAGATCGGCAGCTTGTGCTCATCGCCAAGGTTGAGCGCGGCGTTGCGCAGCGAGAAGGTGGCTCCAGCGAGATCGACGACGCCGTCCAGGGCCTCGTAGTTGGAGTCGACGGGCTTGTGGCTCTCCTGCTGCTTGACCGCGAAGATCCGCTTGTTGGGAAAGTCGTAGCGCATTCGCTCGCGGTCCTTCTTCTTGTTCTCGTCGCGGGTGAACTCCGAGCCGATGTTCCGGTTCTGGTTCCAGTCCCAGTAGGAGATGTATCGATCGCGCACCGGGTAGATCGACAGGTCGGTCTGCGCGGTGCAGACGATCGGCCAGATCGGCTGACCGAACTGCTCCATCGGGAGCCCGACGGTGACGACCACCGTGCCGGTGGGGACGCCGAGGTAGCTGACCTCGAAGACGCTCTGCTCTCCGGGCCCGAAGGCGGAGCGCCGGGGCTCGTTGGCGAGCACCGGGGCGCAGAGGAGGAAAATGAAGAGCAGCGGGCGGGGGACTCGCATCGATCGTGACATGGACGTGGGGGTTCTACCGCCATTCAAAGCCAGTTGGGTGGGTGTGACACCGGCGTGGAGTTTCTCTTATGGTCCGCGCCGTTTTCATCGTCAGGAGTGGTCGTGAAGCTCAGCCGCGCACCGATTGTGTTGTTAGCAGGCAGCCTAATCTGGGGCTGCGGCGCCAAGCCGGCGGAGCCGCCGCCGCCGGAGAAGATCCACACCACCTACCGAATCCTCGCCGGGGTCTCGATGGGCGGCATCGGGACCGCGGCGCTCGGCTTCTCCCGGCCCGATCGCTTCGATGGCGTGGGGGTTCAGGG
>JAYVRT010001139.1:0-9515 GCA_043776025.1 Archangiaceae bacterium
GACGAGTCGAAGTCCTTGCCCTCGCCCTTGAGCTTGTACTTCTTGCTCGCCTTGTCGAAGAACTCGCTGGCGGCGACGTCGAGGCACAGGGCGATCTGCTCACCGGCCTTGAACCCGGCGGCGTCGATCGCCTCGAGGATCAGCTTCAGCGCCTCTTCGTTCGCGGGGAGATCGGGCGCGTAGCCGCCTTCGTCGCCGACGCCGGTGGCGAGCTTGCGGCCCTTGAGGATCTTCTTCAGCGCGTGGAACACCTCGGCGCCCCAGCGCAGGCCTTCGGCGAAGGTCGCCGCGCCCCAGGGGAGGATCATGAACTCCTGCACGTCGACCCGGGTGTCGGCGTGGGCGCCGCCGTTGAGGATGTTCATCATCGGCACCGGCAGGGTGCGGGCCTGGGCGCCGCCGATCCACCGGTACAGCGGAAGCCGCTGGGCGTTGGCCGCGGCGCGGGCGTTCGCCATCGAGACGGAGAGGATCGCGTTGGCGCCCATGCGGCTCTTGGTCGGGGTGCCGTCGAGGGAGATCATGCGGGCGTCGAGCGCCGCCTGGTCGAGGGCGTTCATCCCCTTCACCGCCGGGGCGAGCAGCTCCTTGACGTGGTGCACCGCCTTCTTCACGCCCTTGCCCCCGTAGCGGTTCTTGTCGCCGTCGCGCAGCTCGTGCGCTTCGTGCTCGCCGGTCGAGGCGCCCGAGGGCACCGCCGCGCGGCCGGTGGTGCCGTCACTCAAGGTGACTTCGGCTTCGACGGTGGGGTTCCCACGCGAATCCAGGATCTCGCGGGCACTGACCTGCGTCACTAACAGAGCGCTCATGTCCGCGTCCTAGCGCTACAGTCTGGTGCTGTGAAGCTGGGAATCGTGTTGTCCGATCTGCATTTGGGTACTGGCCACAAGAAGGGCCAGCTCAACATCTACGACGACTTCCGCGAGGACGAGCGGTTCGCCCAGCTGCTCGGCCGGTTCGCCGCCAAGCACGCCGAGGACGAGGTCCACCTCATCCTCAACGGCGACATCTTCGACCTGCTGAAGGTGCCGGTGAACGGAAAGTTCCCCGAGGACATCACCGAACGGCTCTCGCTGATGAAGCTCGAGCAGTGCGTCAAGGGCCACCCGCTGGTGATCAAGGCCTTCACCGACTTCCTCAAGTCTCAGAAGAACCAGATCACCTACCAGCCGGGCAACCACGACATGGAGCTGTTCTTCCCCGGGGTGCAGCGGCTGTTCTGCAAGGCGGTCACCGGCCACGAGACCCACCCGCGGCTCCACTTCCTCGAGCAGGAGCCCTTCCTCGCGCTCGAGGACGGGATCCAGATTCACCACGGGCACCAGTTCGAGGCGATTCACGCCTTCGACTTCAAGAAGCTGTTCCTCACCCGGCCGAACAAGGAGCCGATTCTCAACCTGCCCTGGGGCAGCTTGTTCATCCTCAACGTGGTCAACAAGCTGGTCGTCGAACGGCCCTACCTCGACAAGGTGATGCCCTTCTGGCCCCTGTTCGCCGGAGGGATGATCCTCGACACCCGCTTCACGGTGAAGATGGTGAGCACCTGCGCGGTGGCGTTCGGGCAGGCGCGGCTCAACCCGAAGTGGTGGTCGAAGCGGCCGTTCGAGAAGGTGACCAAGTTCTTCCGCGACGACGTCGGCTTCTTCGAGCGGCTCGATCGCCACGCGCACAAGCTGATCGTGAAGCACTCGCTCAACGCGGTGTTCATGGGCCACACCCACCTGGAGATGGTGCGCACCTGGCCGCGGGACAAGGTCTACGTCAACACCGGCACCTGGATGCCGATGGTGAGCCTGCAGATGTCGAAGCTCGGCCAGAGCACCGCGCTCCACTACGGCCACATCGAGTGGCGCGAAGACGGGCCGCCCCGCTGCGGGCTGATGCGGTGGAACGGGCAGCGGCCCGAGACCGAAGAAGTGATTACCTAGATCGAGCGGACGCTACGGCGCGATCGACAGGTCATAGAGCTCTTTGACCAGCTTCGGATCGACGAAGGGGTTGCGGGCGTTGGGCCCGGTGAACGCCGCCTCGGTCTGCGGGCGCCAGAGGAAGTCGGGGCTCGACGAGCCGTCGGCCCAGCCGCTGTTGACGATCTTCCCCGCCTTCTCTTCGAGCCAGTACCGGTAGTTCTGGGTGCCGCCGCCGCCGCCGAGCTCCACGGTGCGCTCGACGTAGCTGATCTTCCCGTCACCCGCGGGGCCGTTGAAGCCCTTCTTCAGATCCGCCTGGTCCGCCCAGCTGGGCTTGAGCCCGTTCTTGAAGAGCAGATCGTCGGCCTTGTAGAAGTTGTAGTTCCAGACGTGCTCGCCGCTGTCGCGATCCATCACCGCGGGGCGGCCGGACTTGAGCCACTCGGCGATGGTGGTGTGGAACAGCCCGGCGTCGTCGAGCTTGTCCTCGCGGCCGATCGAGCTGAGCTCGGCCGCCTTGTAGACCTTCTCCGTGCCGTCGAGCAGCGTGACCTTGACCTCGGGGGGAAGGGTGGCGGCGATCTGGAGATCCCCGTTGTGCTTCCCGCTGAAGTCGACCTCGCCCTGAATCTGGCCCCGCACCGTCTGGCCGTTCTTGAGCACGATCGTGTCCGGCTGGGCGTCGTAGCGGTTGCCGACGAAGTCGCTGCCGCCGCCCTGGCTGTCGGAGAGCACCGTGAGCAGGCCCTTGATGTCTTGCGCGGTGAAGGTGACGCCATTGAGGGTCACGTCCTTCTTCGGCTCGGCGAAGAGGATGCCGGCGCGGGCCACCTTGTCGCAGCTGCCCCACCAACCGACGGACATCGTGCCGTCGGTCTTCCCGTCCTTGCCGAACTGGCCTCGGGAATCGATGAAGTCCCACTTCACGTCCTTGTCGATCGTCCCGTTGTTGTTGAAGTCGACCCCGGTGGTGGTCTCGGCGTCCGCCTCGTTGAGGTACGAGCTGGGGATGTAGTGGCCGGACTCCTTGTTGATCAGCCAGTTGAGGTTCGGCTTGAGCTCGAAGTCGCGCGCGCCGACCTTGCCGCTGCGGGCCTTGAGCACGCCATCGAGCTTGTCGAGCGCGCCGTCCTTCGCCCAGAGGTTGCTCGAGGCGCTGCCGATCGCGTCGCCGTTGCCGGCCATCGGCCAGTAGGTGGTGGTCCACGGCTGCCGGTTCGCGGCGTAGGTGACGGCGTCGGGGCCGGTGGGGACCACGGGCGCGGGCGGCTGCACCGGGGGCTGCACCGGTGGGGGCGTCGGCGTGGTGCCGAAGAGGCGGCTGAACTCGGCCTTGCCCGCGACGGTGAACTTCGAGCCGTGGGTGTCGAGGATCTTCTGCAGCTCGGCCTTCTCGTCGGCGTCGATCGTCCCTCCGTCTTTGGCGGCGGTGAAGATCTTCTGGACCTCGGCTCGGCTGATTCGGCTGTTCGAGATCGCGGCGGTCAGGGCACTGCGGATCGAATCGACGCTCATGGTTCGCCTAGATTGCCGCAAATGCCGCTGCCCATCAAACCGAAAGGCCCACCGCCGAAGAAGGTCAAGGGGCCGCCGCTCGCATCCCCGCAGCAGCTGCTGTGCCGGGCGCGCGGCACCCTGCTCGGCCTCGCGGTCGGGGACGCCCTGGGCGTGACGAACGAATCGAAGAAGCTGCCCTCGGCGCAGTTCCCCACCCTCAACGAGGGCGTGCACACCGAGCTGCGCGGCGGCGGCTCGCACGGCGTGCGGCGGGGGCAGACCACCGACGACACCCAGATGGCGACGGTGCTCGCGACCAGCCTGCGCAACCTGCAGCGCTACGACGTCGTGGACACCGCGAAGGACTACGCGAAGTGGGTGCCCTGGGCGTTCGACCTCAACGCCCAGGTGAAGGCGGCGCTCGACCTGGTGGCCGAAGGGAAGCACCCCGAGTTCACCGGCAAGCGGGTCTGGCTCGAGGCGAACCAGAAGGCGGCGAGCAACACCTCGTTGGTGCGCTGCCCTCCGATCGGCGTCTTCTACCGGTGGGATCAGCAGGCGCGGCTCACCGCGACGCTCGAGGACGCCGCGATCACCCACTTCTCGCCCCAGTGCCAGCTGGCGGGGGTGATCCTCAACGCGGTGATCGCCGCCGCCAACACCACCCCGAAGCAGAAGCTGGAGCAGGCCGACGCGCTCAAGGTGATCGAAGCCGAGCTGTCGATCGCCGCCGCGCAGATGGGGCGCACCCACCCCGACTGGGTGCTGCAGGTGAAGGACGCGGCCGACTGGCTGCGGGGCGACGTCAAGGCAGCGCAGGATCCGGATCCGATGCTCTATGGGCCCGACCTGCACCTGCACCTTCAGGAGAGCAACGTGCGGGTGTGCCTGCGGCTGGCGCTCTGGGAGCTGTGGCACGCTCCGACCTTCGAGGCGGCGCTGATCGATGTCGTCAACCGGGGGGGCGACGCGGCCAGCAACGGCGCGGTGGTGGGCGCGCTGATGGGAGCCGTCCACGGCGACACCGCGATCCCCGAGTACTGGGCGACGCCGGTGCTCGAGCTCAGCGGCGCCGGCCCCTTGTTCGGCAAGTACCATCCGCGCGAGCTGATGACCCTGACGCAGAACCTGCCCGAACGGCCGGCGCCACCCGCGGCGAGGCCCACCACCGCACCGAAGAAGGCCGCGCCCTCGAACGACGACTGACAGGTCGTCCGAACCTCGCCAACAGCGACGCCGGCGAGGGGCTGAAGTCTTCAGGGCGCCGAGGCGACCGACGGATCGATGAGCTCGACCCGGCCTTCGACCCGCGCCGGGCCGTCGACCTCGCCGTCACCCAGCCAGGCCTTGCCCAGCGGCTGCCACCCTCTTCCCAGCTCGTAGACCGTGAACCACGGCCCGGCTCCGAATTGGAGCCCTTCGACTCACATTCGTATCCAGACGTGGTCTCTGCCGACGCGGACGACGGTGCCGTTGGCGTTGAACGGGCCGGTGTGCTGGCCGTCGTTCACCTGCATGTGCAGCTTCACCCCGAGCGCCATCGGCGTCGGCGGCACCCGGGCGCGCTCGACGCCCTGCTCGTCGATCATCCGCAAGGAGAAGGTCGCGGTGGTGCGGCCGAGCTCGCGGCGCAGCCAGGCGACCCACTCCAGCGAGACGTTGGCCGGATCGCCCGAGAGGAAATACGCCCGGGCCTCGTTGTCGTGGAACAGCAGCATGTCGAGCGCGTCGCTCTCCTCTCCGACGGGCAGCCGGGTGGCGGTGTTGACCAGCGCCTCGATCTGCAGCGGCGACAGCTCGTCGGACTTGTTGCGCACCAGCGCGCAGCCACCCTGGCAGCCTTTCACCGAGGCGTGGTGCGACTCGCCGAACGGCGTGGGCGCATGCACGACGTAGTCCGCGCCGGCCGCGCAGCCGGTGAAGACGAGACAGGCCCCGAGGATCAGCCGCCTCACTTGAGCAGCCCCGCGTAGCGCGGATCCTGATCGACCTTCTGTTGGGCGAGCAGCTTCCTCAAACCGTCGGCCCCGGCGATCCCCTTCCAGATCGTCAGCCACCTCTGCACGCCCTGGTCCTGCCACTCCGGCTGGTAGCCGAGCACGTTGGCGAGGCCGAGCGAGTTGAGGTTGTGGCTGATCTTCGACTGCTCCGGCTTCGCCTGGTTGAGCTCAGCCCAGAGGTACCAGCTGATGAAGCCCTCGACGAGCGCGCGGGCCATCTGCTTGTCCCAGCCGATGTTCGGCACGTACAGCGGCCCTCCTTCCCAGGGCACCGCCTTCGCCGCGGGGTCGAACTTGTAGAGCTTGATCACCTCGAGGCCGATCGTCTCGTTGGCCGCCTTGCCCTGCCGCTGGGCGATCGTCCCGACGTAGCCGGCCGCCGTCGCGCGCGCGTTCTGATCCTTGCTGTGGGCCATCGCCTGAAGCAGCGCCGGAGCGCCCAGCGAGAGGATCGGCTCGACCAGCTGCTGCTGCAGTTGGTAGTTGTTGGCGGCGAGGATCAGCAGCTTGTCGGCGTCGAGGTTGCCCCGGGCGACGATCGCCTCGACCCGCTTCGACAGCGGCCGGCCGAGCGAGGGCATCTGCGCGGTGAGCGGCACCAACTTGACGATCGCGTCGAGATCCGCCGCGAGGCCGATGCGCGCCGCCGCCGCCCACGTCTTCACCAGCGGCGGCTGCTTCGGATCCTCCGAGAGCTTGAGGATCGTCGCCTCCGCCTGCTTCCCCCCGATGCGGCCGAGCGCGACGATCGCCCACCCGCGCGAGGTGAGATCGCTGCCTTCGACGGCGGCGCCGATCAGCTCCGGCACCGCGGCCTCTCCGCGCGTGACCAGCGCCTCGACCGCGGCCTGCGACTTCTCCACCACCGCCAGGTCCTGAACCAGCGCCCGGGTGGTCGGGCCCGATGGCGCCGCCGCCGGAGCCGCGAGCAGCATCAGCACCAGGGCGATCATGGCGCCTCCCAGCGGATGCCGCCCGGGTCGTAGCCCGGGCCGTCGTTCTTGCAGTCGTAGGCGACGCGGTTGTTCTCCTTCGGCGCCATCGCGAACTTGCTCACGGTGAGATCCTTCTCCTTCATCAGCTCGATCGGGAACTCCCCGTCGATCACCGTCAGGTAGAGGCTCTCGATCTTCCCCAGCGCGCCCTGGGCCGCCTTGTCGCGGTCCACCTCGAGGTGGGCCTCGTGGAGCAGGTCGATCTCCGGCCCGCGCAGGTTGAGCGCCTCGCCGATGCGCAGCAGCTCTTTCTCCTTCTCTTCGGAGTCGAGCGAGAGCTGACCGGTGGTGAGCGCCTGGAGATCGGACGCGAACAAGGCGCGCGCCTCACCGTTGTGCGGCTTCGGCTCGCGCTGGTACTTCACGTCGGCGAGCATTTCCTTGGTGACCTTCGAGGGGCTCCCGCCGAGCACCCGCACCGGCAGGAGGTTGGTGACGTTCTTGAACAGCCGCCACCCCGGCAACTGCCGCTTCACCAGCTTCGGGTCGACGCCGTCGAAGCGCACCGGCTGGTCGGTGAGGTAGTAGACGATCTGCCGCTTCTCGCCCTCGTTGAAGGGAGACAGCCGCATCGGCACCGACGGCTTGTCGACCTTGTAGCGAAAGCCCATCGCCTGCACGTACCCGTCGAAGTTGGCGCCGGTGGGGATCGCCGGGTTCACCTTCTTCATCCCTGGCTTCGGGTCCGAGTTGGGCTTGCTGCCGACGCGCGTCTTCTCGGCGACGAAGACCCAGCCGAGCTTGATGTAGTCGTTGCAGACCGCGTCCATCCCGGTCGGGTACTTGAAGCCGTGCTCGTCCATCCACCGGTTGAGCGCCTTCGCCGAGCCGGCGGCGAGCGTCGCCACCTCGTACATCCCCACCGCTTCCTGGTGGAGCACCTTCACCTCGTCGTACTTCAGCGGCGCTTCGTCGCGGGCGCTCGGAGCCGCCATCGGGACCATCCCCATCCGTTCTTCTTCGTAGTAGCGGCGGGGGTTGAGATCGATCACCACCTCGGGCGGCTCAATCGCGGCGGCGAGGTGCGCGAAGATCTCATCGGGGACCTTGCGCAGCGCCGGGGGCGACGGGAACGGGATCAGCATCCCGAACTCGTCGACCTTGCCCCGAAAGCCGGGGCGGATGACGTACGTCTCCATCCCGTCCTTGTAGAAGACGTAGGTCCGCTGGGGGCCGACGCGGGTAATCGGCACCCCGGGCCCGGTGTAGATCGGCGGCACCATTCCGCATGGATCCGCGAGCGCCTCGAGGCTGCCCAGCGCGACCAGCACTGCGATCGATGTTTTCAAATCCCCTCCCAGCGGTTCAATTCGGCGCCCTTCATACCAAGGGTCCGGCGCGGCGCCCCGGCTAAGGTTGGGCCATGCCCATGCGCCCCCGCACCTGCCCCACCCACCGCGCGCCGATGCAACGGGTCGTCACCGTCACCCCCGAGGGGAAGGATCTCGAGCTCGATCGCTGCGGCCAGTGCGGCGCGCTCTGGTTCGACGCGGGAGAGCTCGAGCTGCTGTCGAAGGCGCGGGCGATGCCAGCCGGCCCCGGGTTCGAGCACTGCTGCCCTTCCTGCAGCGATCCGGCGAAGGATCCTTCGGTCGGGGGCGTGTTCGCCTCTGCCCGCTGCAACAGCTGCGGCGGCACCTTCCTCGACGCGGCGACGATCGCCCGGCTGGGCGCCGAGCGCCTCCCCCACCTGCCGGAAGCGCCGGCACCGCGGGAGCTCGAGTTCCGCTGTGGGCGATGCGGGGAGCGATTTCCCTACGCGCAAGGGAACGCCACCGCGTCGGGGCTGGTGTGCCGCGACTGTCGCAAGCACGCGGTCGGTGGCGGCGGCAGCGTGGCCGAAGCGGGCGAGCTGCAGACGATCTTCAGCGCCGTGCTCCGGTTCCTCGGCGACGGCGGAAGTTGATCTTCAGCGGATCAGCTCGACGAGGCTCCCGGCCTCGATCACTCCCGGCCGTTCGACCCAGGCGACGACGCCCCGCTTCTGGTGCGCGGCCTTGACGAACTGGGCGATGAACTCCACCGGGGCGCCGAGCCCGCGCTGCGCCGCCTTGCCTGGCCCGCTGCAGGGCAGGTTCTCACCGTCGACCACCAGGCACGCCCCCGAGGGGAAGCGCAGCCGCGTCGAGGGCGCCAGCTGGGTCAGCCCCGGCAGGCCGGTGAGACAGAGGTTGGCGCCGAGCCACTGCCACTCGAGCCGCGGGACCTTCAGCGTCCCGGCCACCTCGGCCAGCTCCTCCTCGGAGACGATCGACAGCTGCCGCGCGTTGCGGATCTCGGTGCCCGCCGGGTGGTGCTTCTGCCGCACGCCGGCCTTCGCGGTCAGCCCGAAGTGCCGGTCGCCCTCGATGCCACCCCAGGTGAGCGTGAGGCGCTCGACGGGGCAGGTGACGAAGGTCAAAGGGTCGTCGGCGATGCCCAGGCCGCTGAGGATGACGGTCATACGCGGCTCAATAGCGCGTAAGGTGCCCGGCCGTCATGAGCGACGACGTCTCCGCGGCCTCTTATTGGAATGACCTGTACCTCAAGGGCGAGGCCGGCTGGGACAAGGGCGCCTGCAGCCCGCCGATCGCCCGCATGCTCCGCGAAGGCCTGGCGCCTCCGGGAGCGCGGATCGCGGTGATCGGCGCCGGCCGTGGGCACGAGGCGCTCGAGGCGGCCCGGCTCGGCTTCCGGGTCACCGCCGTCGACTTCGCCCCGGAGGCCTGCCGCGCGATCGCCGCCAACGCCGAGGCGGCGAAGGTGCAGCTCGAGGTCCTCGAGGAAGATCTCTTCACCCTGCCCGCTCGCCGGCCGGGCCACTACGACGCGATCATCGAGCACACCTGCTTCTGCGCGATCGACGTCGCCCGGCGCGCCGAGTACGTCAAGGCGGTGCACGGCCTGCTGCACAAGGGCGGCGTCCTCTTCGGCCTCTTCTACGCGCACGGGAATCCCGGGGGGCCGCCCTTCGACACCTCGCAGGACGAAGTCCGACGGCTGTTCTCGAAGCGGTTCGAGGTGGTCCGGCTGCGCCGCGCCGCCGACAGCTTCGATCACCGGGCCGGCAAAGAGCTCGAGTCGGTGTTCACCTCGAGCTGATCCCGCGCGCCGAGCATCCGCGCCCGCTCGGC
>JAYVRT010001140.1:0-2838 GCA_043776025.1 Archangiaceae bacterium
GCGAGCTGATCGCCCCACCGCTACACGCCGATCGCCGTCAACTCCCTGTGCCAGCGCTCTCCGGCGGACGGGCACCTACTCGCGGCTGACTAACCTCGCCGTACCCGACGACGAAGAGCCGCGCTGACGGAGCATCAAGGGCAGTTGCCGCCCTTTGCGCAAACCAGCTTCCCTGCGCAGCTCTTCGCGACCCTACCGGCACCTGCTCCGCAGTTCAGGGTGCACCCCGCGTCGGCGCTGCACGAGCATGTGGCGTCCCCGGCGCACGTCACCGTGCATCCACCGTCGGCGCAAATCACATTGCAGACGCTGGTGCCCTGGCAGTCGAGCGTCGACGAAGGAGACAACGTCACATTGCAGGTGCTGCCTCCGCCGCAAGTGACGGTCGAGCCTGCGCCGGTGCTGACCGCGCAGGCACTGGTGCCTTCACACTTCGCTGTCGAGTTGTCGCCGATGTTCTGATTGCAAATCGAGTTTGCAGCGCACGACGTGGTGCAGTTGCTGCCGCAGGTGCCCGTACAGGTCGTGTTGTTCGCGCATTGGGTCACGCACGAGGTGCCGCAGTTGGTCGCGCAGGTGTTGTTCTTACTGCAGTCGAAGGTGATGTTGCTGGGCAGGGCTGTCCCCGAGGAGACTCCTCCATCGGCAGTGGAGGGTGCCAGCGCGCAGCTCGCACCCGCCGCACAAGAACACGTCGACGCCGTGCACGAGCATGACCCAGAGCATGAAGGCGGGACGTTGGGGCCGCAGCTCAGAAAGCCGAGTCCAACCAGACAGCCGCCCAACAACACCATTCTGAGAATTCGCATCGAAGACCTCGCAGTTTCAGAAGAGTAGCAACCCGTAACCCAACACCACCGCCAACGAGCCGACGTTGGCGTCCCCAGTGACCCGTTGCCCAATCGGCGAGTAATCGAACGACAGCTCTGCCAGAAGGAGCCCGGGGCCCAGGTGCAGGCCCACTCCGCCGAGGAGGACGCCGCCAAAGCGGGTGTCGGTCTCGTTGTGATTGCCGAAGTCGGCGCCCCCGCTCCCCGTCACGTCTGCACGTAGAAAGTGAACCCGGAACCCGGCGCCCGCATAAGGGACCAGGAAGCGGGTCGGCGGGAGGATGAAGTACTTAACGCCGATGGTGGTCGCCAAATCCTGCTCCACCAGTCTGGAGCTGTAGTCACCTCCGGCGGTACCGAGCCGGGGGTCTGTGGAAGAAACTCGGTGCGCGGGCGCGCTGTATCCGACAGCCACGTTGAACTGGAGTTGATGCCCCTGAAACGGCGCGAAGCCGACGGTGAGCGAGCCGTCGAAGGTGGTGTCGAGCTTGCTCAACACCTGGGGGAAATGGCCGCCAACCTTCAGCGCAATCTCGAGCGACGGAGGCCGAGCTTCGGCGGGTCCTGCGGCCGTCGCATCCACAGGCTCAGCAACCTCGGCCGACGGCGAACCTGCCTCAGACGACTTCGCAGCCTTGGCTGCAGCAGGCTCTTCGGCCATTGCGAATGCGCCAACCAACATCAGGACAGCGAGCACAGTGTTTTTCATGGGATCTCCGAAGGGCTACCAGAGGCGGTATTCGGTGGCTTTGGTGAGGGTCAGGGGGCCAGTGGCGGTAACCCCGCCCGCGACGTAGATGAAGGCGCCGGAGAGAGTGCCGCCCATCAAGTAGCGGGGAGTCAGCATGTTCTGCCCCGCGTTGAAGTTGATCAGATAGGGCGGAGTCGGGTTGGCGTTGCAAGCCCCGATGCCCGGGCCGCAGATCTCCCCACTCACGATGCCGGTGTCTGGCCCAGCGTTGGCTCCGCCGAACGCGAAGACGAAATTGCCGGCCACAAGACTGGCGTATCCCGCTCGAAGGAGGTTGGGCAGCGCCGTGAACGGCCCCAGTTGCCCGCCGGCAACGACCAACGCTGCCTCGGTGTTGTTGACGATACTGGTACCGTTGGCTGCGACCCCACTCAAGGCATAAACGTAAGTCTGCCCCGCGGGAATTCGTGGCGACAGGTCGTGCCCGGCGCGGCTCGCGGCAAGCTGCCAGCGAGCCGTCGTCAGCTGAACGGTGCCCGCGGTGAACGCGGCGCCAACAGTTTGCGAGCCGTCAGCGTTGAGGGTCAGGTCGAGGAACTCGTAAGTCTTGCTCACCGTGGTCGCGTTTTGCCGGCCTCCAAGCACGTAGAGGTACGCCTTGTTCGCCGTCACTGGATCTGGCCCCCACGCGACGCCGGCACCTTCCCGGCCGAGACTGAGCGTGGCTGTCAGTTGCTGCCATTTCCCCAATGAGCCGATCGGCAGCGGCGTCTCGGTAATGATTGGGGTGCTTCCAGTATCCTGGAAGCTGGTCACGGGCGCGTTGACCTCGGCAATCACTTGCTCGGTACCAACGGTGGCTCCAGCCACCGGGCTACGGAAGACGCGGTACTTTGTCGCGTTGGGGTCGTTCTTCCATTTCACGGTCACGTTGACCTTGTTCGAAGCGCCCAGGGTGGGCAGCTGAACCGGGAAGGGATCTGCGGGGAGGTTCTCGCCTCCGGGGTTGAACGGATCGCTCACGTTCATCACGGCGGAGACCCGGTAGTACCAAAGGCCCGGACCGACGCCACCCGAGGAATTGATGTCGAGCGTGAGGTCCACGACCTCTTCCCGGCCGTTGGGATCGAGCACGATCGCTCGCTCCACGGTGTTCTTCGCGACGCCAGCTGCTGAGCCACCGGCGACGTAGAGCCAACGGCCGATTCGCGCACCACCGGCAAGAGCTCGTGCCTGGTTGAGCTTGGTGCGCTGGGCAACGAAGGCCGATGGCACTCCGAGCAGCGACAGCGACGAAGTCTCGACAGTGTCGAATGA
>JAYVRT010001141.1:0-2838 GCA_043776025.1 Archangiaceae bacterium
CCGACCCCGATTCAGGGCAGCTGGAAGATCGACGGCATCGGCCTCTCCCGCCAGGTGCTCGAGGAGGTCTACGCCGGCAACGCCGACCGCCTGCTCGGCCTGGGGAAGGCCCCATGATGCGGCGGTGGTGGGTCGCCGTGCTGGTGCTGGCCTGCGCGAGCGGCTGCTTCCCGGTGCGCTACCTCTCCCAGGCGTCGATCGGTCAGGCGAAGCTCCTGGCGGCGGGGCGTCCGCTGAGCGTCGCAGGCCGCGATCCGAAGACGCCGCCGCGGATTCGCCGGCTGATTTCCTGGGTCCCCGAGCTGAAGGGCTTTGGGGTCTCGCGCGGCTTGCATCCGACCGAGAACTACGCGCGCTACGCCGACCTCCAGCGCAACGCCGCGGTCTGGGTGGTCCAGGGCTGCGCGCCGCTGAAGTTCGAGACCCGTCGCTGGGCGTTTCCGATCGTCGGAACCGTTCCGTACCTCGGCTTCTTCGAGGAGCCGGCGGCGCGGGCGTACGGGGCCGAGCTCGCGCGGGCCGAGGCGCTCGATGTCGACGTTCGTCCGGCGGCGGCGTACTCGACCCTCGGCTGGTTCCGAGACCCGGTGCTCTCGACGATGATCTCCGAGGGAGACGACGCGCTCGGCGATCTCGCCAACGTCGTCCTCCATGAGTCGGTGCACGCGACGTTCTACGTGACCGGCCAGTCGGCCTTCGACGAGAGCCTGGCGTCCTTCGTCGGCGACCACCTCACCGAGGAGTGGCTGCTGCTTCGACTGGGCCTCGGCTCGCGTGAGGCGCGGGCGTGGGTCGATTCGCAGCGGCGCTACTCGCTGCGGGTCGCCCGCTTTCACCGCGCCTACGAGGAGCTCGAGGGGGTCTACAAGTCGGACGCCGGTGACGCGGAGAAGCGCGCGCGAAAAGCCGCGATCCTCGCGGCGCTGAAGACCGAGCTGGGGACCCGCCGCGAGCTCAACAACGCCACTCTGGCCGGCTTTCGCACCTACGACACCGGCCGGCCCGCTTTCGAGAAATTGCTCGCGAGCACCGGCAACGACTGGCCGCGGTTCTGGGGGGCGATCAAGACGCTGCGGCCGGAGGATTTTCCCCAGCCGCAGATGGAGGACTTCTCGCCGGTCGTCGAGGCGCTCGTGCGCACGGACCCCCGTTAACCAGCGCAGAGGGCGAAGTGGTGAGCCAGCTGGGCACACATCCGCACCAGCGCAGGCTCCGCCGCCTTCAACCTTCCGGCCTCGGCCTTCAGCGCCGCGACGTCTTTCCCCGCGGCGATCAGCGCCTGGGAGCCTCCCTCGACCCACTCGAGCCACGCGGCCGCGGTGAGCTCGGGATGAAACTGAACCGCGTAGGACGGCCCGAGCCGAAAGGCCTGCTGGGTGTAGCGATCGGTCGAGCCCAGCAACTGCGCGCCCGCGACTGGAGTGAACGTGTCCTGGTGCCAGTGGGCCACCGTCAGCTTCGTCGACAGCCCCGCGAGCACCGGATCCTCGAGCCCCGCCTTCGTCCATCGCACCGGGCCGACCCCGACCTCGAGGCCGTTCTTGCCGGTGAAGACCTGGGCGCCTGCCGCCGCCGCGAGCAGCTGCGCGCCGAGGCAGATGCCCAGGCACGGCCGTTCGAGCGCGAGTCGCTCGGCGAGAAATGCCTGCTCCTTGGCGAGGAACGGGTGCAGCGCGGAGTCCCCCACGCCCATCGAGCCGCCGAGGACGACGATCAGCTCGGCGTCCAAATCCGAGTGCTGGACGTCGCGGAACCTCCGGACCAGCGTGAAACCTGCTTCAGTCAGCGCTGGGCCGAGGAGCCCCGCCGCTTCATGTTCTTCGTGCTGGAGGACGACCGCTCGCCACATGGGTCGACTCTAACCGGCGCCGCCCTCCAGCCGATCGAGGAACGCCGCCTGCGAAGAGATGATCTTCGCCCGCGCGGGCTCGAGCTCGAACCACGCCGCGCGATCGAGCTCCGGAAAGGTCTTCATCGTCCCCGAACCGCGCGGCCACTCGAGCTCGAAGGTGTTGCTGCGCAGGCCCGCGGGATCAAACTGGCCCTCGGCGGCCCAGGCGTGAACCACCTTGCCCGATTTCTGCTTCACCGAGCCGAGCGCGGTGAAAGGTCCGGACGGCGCCAGCCCCGTCTCTTCGGCGAACTCGCGCCGGGCCGCAGCGAGCAGCTCTTCCCCCGGTTCGACCTCGCCTTTGGGGATTCCCCAGGCGTACGTGTCCTTCCCCGCGAAGAACGGCCCGCCGAGGTGCGCGAGCAGCACCTGCAAACGTCCGTCGACGCGTCGATAGAGCAACAACCCGGCGCTGACCGTGGCCATTGACCTTGGGCGTAACAGATCAAAGCTGCGTCCGCCGCCGGATCAGGGCGAGCGCAAGCAGCGACAGCAGCCCGCCGTTGCCGCCAGTGGCGCTGCAGCCTCCCGTGACCTCGCCCAGCGCCGCGCCTGCGTCGGTCGCCAGGTAGTCTGGCAGCCCTGCATCCACCGCGGGACCACCGGCATCGACGCCCGCTTCCGTGGGCAGCACCTTGGTGCCGGCGTCGGCCCCCGCGTCTGCCGGCGTCCCTGCGTCCACCCCCGGCAACACCACGTGGGTGCCACCGTCGGCGAGCGAGACGATCGCGCCGTGCTCGAAGTCCGTTTGGAGCGAGCCCCCGACCTCGTGCGCATCCGCGATCGGATAGCCCAACACGCCGTTCTCGAAGTTGAGGGCGGCCCAGGCGTCGTAGACCGGGCTCACCACCGCGTGCGCCCCGGTGCCGAGCGAGAAGTAGATCGCTCCGCCCTGAAAGCGGTTGTACTTGCCGTGGCCGTCGGCGCCGGTCAGCTCGTTCGAGACA
>JAYVRT010001142.1:0-9484 GCA_043776025.1 Archangiaceae bacterium
CGGGTTTTGGAGGCCCGTGCCCTTACCGATCGGACTTCTGCCGTAGATGTGTCCTCGAGAAGACGGGGACGGCGTCCGCTTCCTGACGCGCGGCGCGCTCGACCTGGGCCCAGAGCCGGGCAGCCGCCGTGGACAACGGCACCCCGAGCGCGCGCAGCGTCGAGCGGTGATCGAGGATCATCGCGGCGATCGCGCACGCGCCCAGCGGCCACCAGGCGGCGCGCAGCAGCCCCCCGACTCCAGTTCCGCGTTGAGAGGCGAAGAAGTCGCGGTGGAACCTCAGGTGCGCTTCTTCGTCGCCGCAGATCTGCTTCAGCGCCTCGGTGAGCGCGCTGGCCGGGAGCGCCGCGGCGAGCACCCCGTAGAAGCCGATGCCGATCACCTCGGCCGCCTGGAGCACCAGCAGCTTGAACCGCACGCCGAACAACCGCCGTAGGTGAACGAAGATCCGCTCGGTCCACTGCCGGGAGAGGGTCGTCCCTCCCAGCGCTTCCACCATCGCTTTGAGGATCCTCGCGTGCCGGCCCTCCTCGGCGATGAAGCGCTTGAGCGCGACGCGGTAGTCGGCGTCGATGCCGGCGAGCCGCACCTGGTCGATCTGCTGGGCGATGCGACCTTCGCCTGCTTCTCCCAGCTGAAACCGTTCGAGCGAGCGCACCAACGCCCGATGCTGAAGCGGGCTGAGCGGCGGCGGCCCGACCGCCGGCAGGGGGCGATTGGCGTTGCGTTCGAAGTGCTCTCTCCATGCAGACCAGTTCATTGATGCGCTCTCCTCGTTGATCAGAAGAACGCAGAAGTTGACGTGGGCTTTGCGTGAAGGCAGCCACCGGTCGGAGCCTTTGGCCGAGCGGTCGCGGGAAAAATCAAGCGGCGACAGGTGGACGAACCAAATCGACGGCGTCAAGCGGGCTCGGCCCTTGTTTCATTCGCTGCAGAGGATTCTCATTCCTTTCGTCGGAGGGCCGAACGATGCGGATGCAGATTCGTGAAGCAGCCAGTCTCGAAGAAGCAGGGGGCACATTGCTGGAGTTCGCGCTGAACCCCACGAACTGGGTTTCACGCGGAGGCCACCGTGCCCTCCCCGCTTACCTCCGCGTCGTCAACGGGGTGCAGATCTGCGCCGCGGTCGACGTCAGCGCCTCGCTCGAGACTTATGTGCGCGTCTCATTTCGCGGCACCGACCTCTCGCCGATGAAGGCCGCCGATCTGCTCGAAGAGTTCGTCAAGGACCACTTCCCCTTCACCGCCAACTCGGAGTGGGAAGTGGAGATCGATGGCCGCCGGTGGATTCACTTCTCACGGCGCTACACCACCCGCGCGCTCCACGCGTAGTCTGCCCGCCACATGCGGATCCTCTGGCTGGTCCTCGCGTCGGGACTGTTGGGCTGTGTCACCACGGCGGAGAACTCGTTCGCCGACGACCGCCAGGAGCGTCCCGCCGCGCGCCCCGTCGGCCGCCTCGAGGGCCGGGTCTACGAGTTCCGCGACCCGGAGCTGATGCTGCGCGGCGCGCGGGTGACGATCGCCGGCCGCAGCGCCACCGCCGACGCAGAGGGCCAGTTCGTCATCGACGGCCTGCGCGACGGCGAGGCCGAACTGCAGGTGACGCTCCCCGGCCACCGAGCGTCGAAGGAGATCGTGACCCTGCCGCGGGCCGAGGTGGTCCGGGTCGGGCTCCACTCGACTGGAGCGATCAACGCCGACCTCCCCACCGGCGCCGACTTCAAGGCGCGGCTGGTGCTGCGCCATAACGGGTTCGATGAGGCGCCCTACAACGGCGAGCTGCTCGACGGCACCTACCAGGTCGCGCTCGAGCTCGAGCACCTGGGCGGAGACTGCCGCTGGCGCCGGGCCGCCGAGCTCGAGGTGGACCTCGTCGACGGCGAGCAGCGCAAGGTGGACTTCAAGTTCGACCCACCCAAGACCATCTCTGGCGAGGTCCGTGACGCGAAGAAGAAGCCGGTGGCCGGAGCGAAGGTGCTGGCCTCGAAGGTCTTCGAGCACAACTCGCTGCTGAAGATCGCGCAGGACCAGAGCACCGGGTTCCTCGAGGACAGCCGCTGCGTCACCGACAGCTTCGGTCGCTTCACCCTCGACGGCCTCGAAGAGGGCAGCTACCACGTGCTCGCAGTGCACCCCGAGCAGCCGCCGGCCTCGCTCGACGCCCTCGCCGGCGACCAGGACGTGAAGTTCGTGCTCACCCCGGAGAAGCCGTGAAGACCCTGCTGCTGTTCCTCGCGCTCACCAACATGCCGCCTCCTCCGCCGAACACCTGCCCCGGCCAAGCCGTGGGCACCGCCTGCAACACGCCGCGGCGGACCAACGGGGTCTGCGTCCAGGGCCAGTGCCCGAAGACCGAGTTCAGTGCCAAGGGCTCGAAGACGGTGATGGTCGATTGCATGAAGTGCGAAGACCCGCCGGCCGACGCCGGCACGCGGTGACGTGACCCCCGAAGCGCTCCTCGGGCCGGCCGACTCGCTCCGCGCCGCGCTGCTGCGGCCGTGGGGGACGGCGCTGCGGCCTCTGCTGCTGTCCCGCGCGCGGCGGGTGCTGTGGATCGCCGCCTTCGGAGTCACGCTCGCCTTTGCCCTCGCCTGTACCGCGCCGCTGTGGGTCCTGGCGCTGGGGCCGGTGCTCCTCGGGGTCCCGCATGTGCTCGCCGACCTGCGCTACCTGGTGGTGCGCCCCCGGCTGCACCGCCGCTGGCCGCTGGTGTTGCTCGCCGGCGCGCCGTTGGCGATCGCCGCGGTGGATCCCCGCGTCGAGGTCGGGCTCTTCGCCGCGGTCGGAGCGGTGCTCGCCGCGCGCGCCTCGTGGCAGCGGAAAGCCGGGCTCGTCGCGGCGCTCGGCGTTGCGCTCGCCCTCGCGTGGCGACACAGCTTCGTCGCCCAGCTGCTGCTGCTGCACATCCACAACCTCGTCGCCCTCGCGCTGTGGTGGGCATGGCGCAAGCGCAGCCGGTGGGCCTGGCTCATCCCCGCGCTCGCGGTGGCGGGGACGGCGGCGATCTTCTCGGGGGCCGCTGAGCCGGTGCTGGAGTGGACCCACGGCTGGGATGCGCCGGCCACGGGGAGCAGCTTCTCCGACCACCTGAACGATTACGCCCCGCTCGAAGAGCCGCTGCTCGCGCTGCGGCTGCTGCTGGCGTTCGTCTTCCTCCAGTCAGTGCACTACCTGGTGTGGCTGCGGCTGGTGCCGGAGGACGATCGTCCGCGCCCGGTGCCCCGGCCGTTCGCCGCCTCGTTCAGGGCGCTGCGGGCCGACTTCGGGCTCTGGCCGCTGGTGCTCGTCGCAATCGCGGCGCTGGCCATTGCTGCCTGGGGCGCGGTCGATCTCGCCGCCGCGCGCGACGGGTACCTGCGGCTCGCCGGCTTCCACGGCTACCTCGAGCTCGCAGTCGGCGCGCTCTGGCTCGCGGAGGGGCGGGCGTGATTGCGTGGGCGATCGCCTTCGCCTTCACCCAGGCGATCGAAGTGCCGATCTACCTGCGGGTGACGGGGCTCAAGGTCGCCTTCCTCGCCAGCGCGCTCACCCACCCGATCGTCTGGTTCGTCTTCCCCGCACTCTGGCCCGGTGGTTACGTCTCGATGGTCGTCGCCGCGGAGCTCTTCGCCTGGGGGGCCGAGGCGCTGTGGCTGCGCGCCCACCGGGTCGAGCGCGCCGCGCTCTGGTCGTTCATCGCCAACGCTGCCAGCTTCTGCATCGGGATGGCGCTGCGCAGCTGCTTCGGCATCCCCTGAGCTGAGGCGGCCTACTGCCGAAGCAGGCGGTTGATCGACACCTCGACCTGGCTCTGCACCGCGCCGATCAGGCTGTCGACCTGGGAGTCGGTGAGCTTGAGCTGCGCCGCCAGGCTCCGGCGCGTCTGCAGGACCAGCTTCTCCCGCGCCGCGCCGACCCAGCGGGCAGCCGACGACTTGTGAACGCCGTAGAGCACACCGAGTGCCTCGGCCGAGACGCGATCGACGATCGACAGCCGCAGCAGGTTGCGCTCGCGAGAGTCGAGCGCCGCCACCGCCGCGGTGAAGGCCTGGGCGAAGTCCTTGCTGTGCCGGCGCTTGAGCACCGCCAGCTCTGGCGGATCTCCGGGCGCCGGCCGCTCGAGCAGCACGTCGATCGGCTCCTCCTTCGGCGCCACCTTCGTCATCGTCAGCGCCACGCGCATCGCCACCACCTGCGCCCACTTGAGCAAGGCGCCCTGCCCCTTGTACTCGGCGAGCTTCGGGCTCGAGCCGCCCGGGCCGAGCAGCAACCGTTCGCGCACCCGCTGCAGTACTTCTTCCGGCTCGTCGAAGCTCTGCACCGCGCCCGCCAACCGCCGCAACACCGCCTGCTCGAGGTGGGCGAGCGCCGCCGCGTCCCCCTTCAGGCAGGCGCAGGCGAGGAAGAGATCGTCGAGGTGGAGCGCGTCGTCGAACGGCGGGCGGTGATCGCGGGCAGCGAGGAACGCGCCGAAGGTCGAAAGCGGCAGCTCGACCCCGGCCCACTTCGCGCTCGCTCGTTGCGCCCCCTCTGCCAGGCCAATCACGCCCGACAGTCAATCAGAGCGGGTGGGTCTTGAGCCAGGCATCCAGCTCCTTCAGGTCGTCCGGGGTGGCGCCGGCCTTGGCCATCGTCGCGCGCGCCGCCACCGCTTCGGCCCGCGCCGCGTTGCGCTGGCCCTTCTCGACCTCCCACACCGCCTCCGCATGGGCGAACTGTACCTGCGCCTCGACCAGCGGGATCCCCGGCTTCTTCGCGTAGATTCCCAGCGCGCGGTTGGTCAGCTCGAGCGCCTTCGGAAACCGCTTCAGCTGGATCAGCGGGAAGGCCTCGCCTCCGAAGCAGTCGGCGAGGTTGGGGTTGTCGGGACCCACCAGTCTTTCGGTCAGCACCGCCGCCTGCTCGTAGGAGTCGACCGAGGCGGCGAAGTCGTGGCGCGCCAACTGGATGTCGCCGAGGTTGATCAACGTCGTCGCCACGTCTTCGTGCTCGGGGTGGACCTTGCGCGCGATCGCCAGCGCCCGGCGCAGCGATTGCTCGGCCTCGGCGAACTTCTCCTTGTACCGGTAGACCACCGCAAGGTTGTTGAGCTCCCCGAGCAGCGAAGGGTGCTCGGGCCCGAGCTTCGCCTCGCGGATCGCGATCACCGCCTTCAGCTCGGTCTCGGCCTCGTCGAGGTGCTGCTGGCGAATCAACACCGCCGCGACGTTGTTTCGGGTCGAGGCCACTTCGAGCGTGTCGGGGCCGAGGGCGGCGATCTGAATCTGCTCCACCTTGCGGTACCAACCGAGCGCCTCCTCCAGCTTGCTGTCATGCCAGAAGTCGTTGCCCACGTTCTTCATCGCCAGCGCGACGTCGGGGTGCGCTTCGCCGAGCCGTTGGGTCAGCATCGCCAGCGCGCGCTGATGGAGCTCGACCGCTTTCGCGCCCTCTCCCTGCTGGCGCCGGGTGTTGCCCATCGCGTTGATCGTCGACGCGGCCTGCACCGAGCCCTCGTCGCCCTGTTGCTGGAGCGCGAGCGCCCGCTCGTAGCGCTTGAACGCCTCGTCGAACTTGTTCTCGCCGTACAGCAGCTCGCCCTGGTTGCGGCGGACCAGCGCCTCGAGGGCGGCCGGAGCACCCAGGCGCTCCAGCGCCGCCTCGGCGTGCTCCGAGGCCTGGTGCGCCAGCGGCAGCTTCGCCAGGGGCTCGGCGTAGAGGTGGATCAAGCGCGCCCAGGCCTGCCCGACCAGCGCGAGGTGTCCGCCCGCTTCGCCCGCAACGACCGCAGCGGCGAACGAGGTCTCCGCGCCGGGGTAGTCCTCGAGGCTCTGCCGGGCCTGGGCGACGAGCAGCCCTGCCTCGGCCTCGAACGGGCGGTACTTGAGCGCCACCGCGCGGCCCAACAACGGCTCGGCGCGCGCGAGCGCTTCCTTGTATTTCGCGGCGGCGATCAGGCCGGAGATCTCCGCCCGTTCCTGGCGCAGCGGAGCCAGCTGGCCCTGCACCTCGGCCGTGGGCGGCCTCACCGGCGCGCTCAGCCCCTCGAGATCCGCGCAGTCGGACAACGGCTCGAGCCGCGAGAGCGAGCCGCTCGAGGCGTTGACGGTGCTCTCGTCGGCGCGGGCCAGCGCCGCGGTCAGCGCCTGCACTTGCGTCAGCCGCGCGTCAAGGCAGCGCATCCTCAGGTCCATCAGGGTGTCGCTCTGCTCGCCGCGCACGCGGTTGGCTTCGCACGCGTCCCGCCACGCCGAGCCCCATTGCTCCGCCCAGCGGTCGAGGCCGAGCGTGAGCGCCCGGGACGACGCGTCGGCGAAGCTCAAGCCGGTGGCGCGAAACGACGCGACGATCGCGTCGCGCCGATCGGCGTTCCACACCGCCGCCAGCCGCTCTCGCCGGCCGGAGCACGCCTCGCCCCGCAGCGCCAACACCGCCCCGAGGATCCCGGCGATCACCGCGACCGAAATCGCCGCCGGGATCCAGCCCTGGGTGCGCGAGCGCGGCTGCAGTTGGCTCAGCAGCGCACGCATCGAGGGGAAGCGCCCCGCTGGCTCGGCGTTCAGGCCCCGGGTCAGCGCCGCGCGGACCTGAACCGGCACCGTGCCCGGCAGCGGCGCGACCTTGCCGCTGCGCATCGCCTCTTTGAGCTGCGCCAGGTCCTCGCCGGCAAACGGGCGAACCCCGCCGAGCACCTCGTGGCAGGTGACACAGAAGCTGAACTGGTCGCTGCGCTGGTCCGCCCGCTGGCCAGCGAGCAGCTCTGGCGCCATGTACGCCGGTGTCCCGAGCAGCGCGCCGGTCTGGGTCGCGTGGGTCCGCGTTCCCGGGGAGAGGCGGCCCGCGTCTGCCTCCGGCTCGGAGGCGAGCCCGAAGTCGGTCACCACCACCCGCCCGGCGGAGTCGATCAGCACGTTGTCCGGCTTGAAGTCGCGGTGGACGATCGACGCCGCGTGCGCCGCCGCCAAGCCCTCGCCGGCCGCGAGCAACGCCTTGAGGCGTTCGGGCACGGAGGGGGCCTGCTTGAGCCACTCGCGCAGGGTTACCCCGGCGATCAACTCCATCGCCACGAAAGACTTCCCCTCGTGCTCTCCCACGTCGTGCACGGTGACGACGTTCGGGTGCGACAGCCGCGCGACCGCTTGCCCTTCGCGCCGCAGCCTCGCATGGGCCTCGGCTGCCGCCCCCGGCGAGCTGGGGTGGAGCAGCTTTAGCGCCACCGGGCGGTCGAGCGCCGGATCATGCGCCTGGTAGACGACGCCCATCGCCCCAGCGCCGACTTTCTTCTCCACCACGTAGCGGCCGAGCCGGGCGCCCGAGGACAGCTCTTCGTCTGGAGCGGTCACCGCCGGCTCGGGCTCGGTGGGGTCGCGGTCTGAGCGCAGCCGCGTCAGAGCGACGATCACCCGCCGGCAGTCGGTGCATCCTTCAGAGTGGGCGCCGATCGCCGCCGCCTGGTCGGCCGGCAGCCGGCCTTCGACCCACAGCGCGAGGGTATTCTCATCGGGACACACGGGCAGCCGTTCCTCGCACAAACACGGTAAATAATGACGACACAAATGAGACATCTGACGGCGCCGGCTGTCTCACCCGAAACGGCAACCCGCCCGTGACCGATGGGTCATTTTTTTCATCGCTTGAGAATGTGCACCTTGTCCCACCTCTCTGTGTATTTCGGTACAAAGCGCGTTCTCCTCGAGACCTCTCCTTATTGATCGTCCTGATTGTTCAGCCCCTTGGCGACCACCTCCCCAGAAGCCGGACAGGCCGGAGTCGAAGCAGCGCTCGCGCTGCCGCTGCTGATCTTTCTCTTCCTCGGGACCCTGCAGCTGTTCATGCTGATGCAGGCCCGCTTCCTCGCTGAGTACGCGGTCTTTCGGGCTGCCCGCGCCGGCAGCCTGGGGCACGGCAACTGCGCGGCGATGACGCATGCGGCGATCGTCTCGGTGTTGCCAGCGATCGAACGCACCGACAGCCCGGCAGCGCTCGAGGTGGCCTTCAAGAAGCATTCGAACAACCGCTACGACAACGTCCGTCTCCAGCCTGGCACCTCCAACCCGGCGGCGCACACCGGGCAGATCATCGAGCTGTGGCGCGACATCTACCTTGGCCCCACCCGGGAGGTGATGATCAGCACCGACTCGATGCCCGACCCGGAGGACACCGGGTTCGATCAGCCTGATCGCCTGATGCGCCTCGAGGTGCGGATGGTGTTCTGGTACCACCTGAAGATCCCCTTCGCCGACTGGGTGCTGGGGAAGATCTTCCTCACCCACTACCGGCTCACCAGTTACACCGCGGTCAACCCGCTGCAGACTCCCCAGCGCCGCGTCGACTGGTCGGACGGCACGGCGGGCAACTTCATCGGGGAACCGTGGCCAGGCGGGCCGCTGGGCGACTCGATGCTCGCCTTCGCCGACGCCGGCCATCAGCTGTTTCCCATTCGCGTCACCTGGTCGATGCGGATGATGACGCCGGCGAAAAAGAAGTACTTCGAAGGAAGCTGGGGGTGCCCGCTGTGAGCTCGAGCTCGCGCGGTCAGTCGATGATCCTCGGGGCGCTCTTCCTGCTCCTGCTCACCTTGATGGTGTTGGTGACGCTCAGCGTCGGCCAGCGGACCCGGGAGCGGATCGAAGCCCAGCTCGCCGCCGACGCCGCCGCCTACTCGGACGCGGTGGTGCTAGCCCGCACCCTCAACGAGATCTCGCTGATCAACCGAACCCGCGCGTCGCTGCTGGTGACGTTCTTCGGGGTCGAATCGTTGATCTCCTGGTCCGGCCACCACCGCAGCAACCTCGCCGCCACCGACAAGGCGCTGGAGGCGGCGAAGGCGCCGTACGCTCCATGCTGCGGCAACCCCTTCTGCCCCCTGCAGGCCTGCAGCTGCGCCGAGATCGGGCTGCTCTCACAGGCCCAGGGCGAGATCCACACCGAACAGGCGAAGGTGGCGGCGCAGTGGGACACCCTCGACGAGCGGGCGGCGAAGTACGTCTCGGATCTGATGATCGGCACCCTGCTGCTGAACGACGCGATCCGGGGCACGCTGAAGAACTACCACTCGAAGATCGACAAGCAACAGCTCGCCGCGATCATCGCCGCGACCGCGAGCCCCGAACTCACCGCCCCGCCCAGGGGCGACGCGAAGGCGATCGACGAGTCGCGAGATCAGCCGCACTGCGACAGCTCGGGCAGCCTCTACTGCACCGACAACAACCTCGACGTGCTGCGCTACGCGACGATGGGCTCGCGCGGCTGGCACTTCACCACCAACCGCGAGGGCGGCGAGAAGCTTATCCGCCGCAAGCTCGAAGAGGTGGTGCACCGGATCAACGCGACGGCGTCGATCGACCCCGCGGCCGACACCGGCGGCTCGGGCGTCGGCCCCGATCGGGAGGCCGCGCAGAAGAAGAGGGTGAGCTCGACGGAGAACAACTACGCCGAGGACCACGGCTCGTCGGTGGGCGGAGACCTCGACCTCGTCTGGCCCTCGACGACGGGCTGCACCCCGTCGGCCGGGACGGCAAAG
>JAYVRT010001143.1:0-9478 GCA_043776025.1 Archangiaceae bacterium
CGAAGGTCCGGACCGGAGCGGGGACCCACACCGACTGCTGGACAGTGGCGTAATAGCCCGGCACCCAGCGGCTCTCGCTGCGGCCGCCGTGGCAGCGAACGAAGCCGAAGCGGTTGCCGGGGCAGAAAGGGACGTAGACCGTCTCATAGTGGCCGGGCACCCATTGCTGCACCGGCTGGGTGACGTACTCGCCCCGGGCGCCGTCGTGGTCGCACGGCTCGTCGGCGAAGGCTGAAAGTGACGTGACGATCGCGGCGGCAACGGCGAGTCCAATCCGGTTCTTTTTCATGCTCGCTATGACGGGCCGGGTGCGGTTTCTATTCACCCATGGCTCCCTACATCCGTCCCCCGGTCGTCGCTCCGCGCGTCTCTGGCCTCGCGCTCCGCGCCTTCGTCAACGCTCTCGAGTCGAGGACGCTCGGGCCAGCGCTGCTGGGCAAGGTGGTGCACGACAGCGGGCTCGACGCCTTCCGCGCCACACCCGCGCCTCACTCCTCGCCGATCAATGTGCCGCTGCCGCTCGATGAGCGCGCTCCCGCGGCGCGGCCGGGCGCCGAGCTCGCGGCCGAGGCAGTCGCGGCTCCCAGCGTCTCCCGCGGTGTGCCCCTACAGACCGTCGCCGCCTTCGGCGAGGCATACCGCAGCGGCAAGTCGGACCCGGTGCAGGTGGCGCGCCTGCTCAACCAGCACATCGAGCGGCTGGACCACGGCCCCGACCGGATGGGCTTCTTCATCGCCCGCAAGCCCGAGGAGGTGCTGGGCGCGGCCGAGCGCTCGGCGGTGCGATTGAAGAAGGGCCAGCCGCTGTCCGCGTTCGACGGCGTGCCGGTGGTGGTGAAGGACGAGGTGGACCTGGAGGGCTTCGCCACCACGCTCGGCACCTCGTTCCTCAAGACCATCGCCAAGACCGACTCGACGGTGGTGGCGCGGCTAAAGGCGGCGGGGGCGGTGATTCTCGGCAAGGCGAATATGAACGAGATCGGCATCAACCCGATCGGCCTCAACCCCCACCACGGCGCCTGCCGCAACCCCTATGACCGCAGCCGAATCTGCGGCGGCTCGTCCAGCGGCTCGGCGGCGAGCGTCGCGGCGGGCCTCACCCCGCTGGCGATCGGCCTCGACGGCGGTGGCTCGATTCGCATCCCCGCTTCGCTGTGCGGCGTCGTCGGCCTCAAGGCCACGTTCGGCCGGGTGAGCGAGGCCGGAGTGCCACCGCTGTGCTGGACCCCCGGCCACTGCGGGCCGATTGGCCTCACCGTCGCCGACGTCGCCGCCGCCTACGCGATCATCGCCGGGCCCGACCCGCTCGACTTCGTCTCGCAGCGGCAGTCGAGCGTGCACCTGTCCGGGCTCACCGACCGGTCGCTGAAGGGAATCCGCCTCGGAATCTGCCGCCCGTATTTCGAGGACGCGGAGCCAGCGGTGGTCGCCCGCTGCCAGGAAGGGCTGCGCGCGCTCACCGAGGCCGGCGCGACGGTGGTCGAGCTGCCCCCGCCCGAGCTCAACACCCTGCTGTGGGCCCACGCGACCATCATCTTGAGCGAGATGGCGGCGACGATGCTCCAGCACACCGAAGAGGACGCGAGCCGCTTCGGCTACGACACCCGCACCAGCCTCGCGGTCGGCCGCCACTTCAAGGCCACCGACTACGTGCACGCGATGCGGCACCGGCACCTGATCACCCGCGAATGGCTCGAGCAGATGAAGGACGTGGACGCGGTGGTGACGCCGACCTGCGCCAGCACCGCGCCGGCGATCCCAGAGTCGACGCTGCCCGAGGGCGAGTCGAACCTTCAACTGACCGACGCCCTGCTGCGCTTCGTCCGCCAGGGCAACGTCACCGGCTTCCCCGCGATCTCGCTGCCGGTGGGCTACGACCCCGCGGGCCTGCCAGTGGGGATGCAGTTGATGGCGCGTCCCTACGAGGAGCACCTGCTGCTGCGCCTGGGCCGGGTCGTCGAAGCGACCGTCGAGCGCCGGGCCCCGAAGATTCACGTGCGGGTGCTGTAGCCCGCCCCTCGTCAACCTCAGAACCCGACGGAGTGGAAGAGGAACGGGTAGGTGATGGTCACGCCCGCGCCCATCGCCGGGGGAAACTTCCAGCCCTTGAGCGCGCTCAAGATGCAGGACTCGACCGCGCTCGTCTTCATCGACGACGACTTGCTCTTCGCGCTCGTCACCGCGCCGGCGGTGGAGAGGTTCCACTGCAGGGTGAGCTTCCCGCCGCCGGCGTCCTTGTCGAGGACCAGCGAGCGCTCGTAGCAGGCGGAGACCTCGCCCAGGTGGGACTCGATCACCTTCGCCACGGCGTCGCGGTCGATGCGGCCGGTGAGCGCGACGTCATGGCCGACGACGTGGTCCACCCGGCCGCCGATGGCGCGCTTGCCGGTGTGGCCCGCGCCCAACTCGCCGATGCCGGTGCCGCGCAGCGAGCCGATGCCGCGGATGCTCTCTGGCAGCCCGAGGCCCGCGAGGCCGTTCGACGCCTGCGGCGCGCTGCCGAGGATCGAAGCGGTCGACCCGTGGCCGCTGCGCTTCGCCAGGGCGATCGCCGGCATCGGGATGCCCTGCTCGAGCACCTTCAGCAACGCGCCTCCCGAGGCGAGCACCGGGGGCAGCCGCTGCGGCCGGGCGTGGGTGCGATCCTTGTTCGGGTGTTTTGCCTGCGCGTGCGCCGACGCCTTCTCCGGCCGGGTCTGGGCGTCGGGCTTCTTCTGAAGGTCTTTGCGGACGAAGGCGACCGCAAGCTTCGGGATCTCCTTCGGGGTGAAGTCGGGGCCGTCATCGCTCGGCGCGAAGCTGACGAACGCCGCGAAGAAGGCGAGAAAGAGCGCCACCAGGCCAATCGACAGGTGGGGCAGGTTCGCCAAAGGGTGGGTCCACGGCGCGGGCAATGCGGGCTGGACGAACGCGACCAGGGCGCTCTGACCGCGGGAAAAGCGCACCGCGTCCCCACGCTTCAGGGTGAACGACGCGCTGCGCGCCTGTTCCGCGGTCAGTGGCTGGAAGTTGCCATCGGCGTCCCGCCGCTCGACGGCGGCTCCGGGAGGCACGAACACGCGGTACCCGGCGCCGCGCTTGTCGGCGAGCACCATCGGACCCGCCGGCAGCTCGAATCCCCACAGCGGCATCGCCGCGCGGTCGTCGAGCCCGCCGAGCAGAGGCTTCTTCGCCAGGCTCTCGCCGAACGCCCGGGCGTGCTGGCGGCGATCGCCCCAATACAGCTCGAGGAACAGCCGGTCGCGCCCCGCGGCAGCCCCCGGCGCCGCCCAGGCTCCTCGAGCCGAGCCGCGCTGTTCATCCGGAGCGGAGTCGAGGGATGGCCGCTCGTCGAGGAGCTCGGCAGGCACGGGGTTCGCCTCGGTGACCGCCGAACGGCCCGGCTCCGTCGGCCCCTGCGGCACCGGCCGCAGCCGAAGCGGCGTCACCGCGACCGGTGGCATCGTCACCTCGGCTTCGGGCACCGTCTGCTTGAGCACCCGGACCTTGAGGCTGAAAGCACCGACGGCGATCTCGTCCAACGGCCGCAGCTGCGCGCTGCGCACCGGGTGCCCGTTGACGCAGAGCCCGCCGCCTTCGTCGACGATGCCGACCGCGTCGCCCTTGAAGACGAGCCGCGCGTGGAGCGCCCCGACGCTGAGGTCCTCCAGCCGCAGGTCGCACTGGGCGCCCGAGCCGACCGCGTAGCGGCCAGCGACGAAGACCTCGGTGCCGATCAACAGCCCGTCGCGCAAGACCACCACCTGCACCACCGCGGGACACTTCACCCTCGCCAATGCGTCGTGAATGTTCGGCACCAGATCGACCTCCTCGAGCTGCGGACTGCGTTCACCGAGCAGGGTTGCGAGAGGGTCGATCATCAATAGCCGACCGAATTGAACATGAAGGGGTAGCTGATGATGACTCCCGAGCCCTTGGCGGCGGGGAACTTCCAGAGCTTCAGCGCGTTGAGGATGCAGCCCTCGACGGCGCTCGACTTCACCGTCGACGACTTGGTCTTCGCGGTCGTCACCGCGCCGGAGGTGGAGATGTTCCACTCGAGGATGATCTTCCCCGCGAGCCCGGGCTCTCTGAGCAGCGCGCGCTCGTAGCAGGAGGAGACCTCGTTGAGGTGGGCGTTGATCACCTTCGCTACCGCCTCGCGATCGATCGTCCCCTGCACGCCCATGTTGTGGGCGACGACGTGACCGACGGTGCCCCCGACGCTCCCTTTGCCGATGGTGCCGGCGCCGAGCGCACCGATTCCGCCGCCGCCCTTCCCGCGCAGCACCTCGAGACCCAGCGTCCCGGTGCCGCCCTTCCCTCCTCCGCCCAGGCCGAACGTGCCGAGGCCCGCCGAGGTGATCGGCTGCTTCCCAACCAGGTCAGACATCTTCGTCTTGCTGTCCTTCTTCCCCGGGCCGCTGCCCAGCTTGTCCACCGCGGCGAGCAGGTCCTTCATCGCCGGGCCGGCGGCGGTCAGCTTCTCCAGCGCCTTGATGTGCACCGCCTTGGGCAGCGCCGCCGGCTTGGCGACCGCGACCATCGTCGGCGGCTTCACCGGCGCCTTCTTCTTGATCGACTCGAGCTTCTTCTTCGCCTCTTCCTTCTTCTTCGGCTCGGGGGCGATCAGCCGCACCGCGACCGGCGAGAGGTTCTTCCCCTTGAAGTCGGGCAGGTCATCCGACGGCGCGAACCCGGCGAACGCGGAGAAGAGCCCGATGAAGAGCACCGCGAGGCCGGTCGCGAGCTTCGGCACCGTCTGCAGCGGGTTGAACCAGGGGCGCGGCAGCGGCGGCTGGACGTAGGCGACGAGCGAGCTGTCGCCGGCGGAGAACCGCACCGCCTCGCCGTTGCCGAGCTTCACGTAGCGGTGGCTCGGCTCGGCGGCGTGGAACGCTCCGTCGTCACCGCGGACCTCGAGCGCGGTGCCCGGGGGGATGAAGACGCGGTAGCCGCCGGAGCTCTGCTCGGCGAGCTTCATCACCCCTTTGGGGATCAACCCCCACAGCGGCATCGACACCCGGTCGTCGGTCGCGCCCAGCACCGGCTTGCGCGTGGAGATCGCTCCGAACGAGCGCGCCTCCTGGCGGTCGTCTCCCCAGTACAGCTCGAAGAACAACCGCGGCGCGCCCTTGCCACCTTCCTTGTCCGGCAGGCTCGGGCCCTTTCGGCGTTCGGCCCGCCGCGCCAAAGCCACCGCCGGAGCGGGAGCGGGGACCTTCACCGGAGCGGGGCGGCGGCGGCCGGGTGCCTTCGGGAGCGCGGCGTCGAGCTGCGGCAACAGGTCGATGCCTTCGAGCTCGGGGTTCGGCGCCGGCAGGTCCTGCAGCAGGTACCGCCGCAGCTCCTCGTCGCTCAACCGCTTAACCATGGCGAACCTCCAGGCTCGCGCGGAGCCCAGCGACCGCGGACGACAGGCGGCTCTTCACCGTGCCAATCGGCAGCTCGAGAATTTCGGCGATCTCTTCCAGCGTGTTGCCCGCGCCGTAGCGGAGCACCGCCACCTCGCGCAGCTTCTCGCTCAAGTCCTGCAGCGCGGCCTCGATGGCCATCCGCCGTTCCCGCTGCAGCAGCTGTTCGTCGGGCCGCTCTGTCTGGCGTGACGGCTCGCGGGCAAGCGAATCGGTGGCGCGGTCGCGGATGCGGTCTGACCTGTCCGTCATCCGGCACTGGTTGATGAGAATCCGCCGCAGCCAGAAGGTAAAGCGGCCGCGGGCCTGGTAGCGCGGCAGCGCACGGAACACCTCGAGGAACGCCGCCTGGCAGGCGTCCTTCGCCAGCGCGGTGTCGCCCAGGTACTTCCACGCCAGCTGCAGAGACGGGCCCTGGTGGCGGCGCACGAGCAAGTCGAACGCCTCGCGCATCCCGGTCTGGGCAAGCCCTACCAGCTCGTCGTCGGATTGGGATTCCAGACCTGCCGCCTCACCGAGCCGGCCGCTGGCCTGCTCGAGGGGGAACCGTAAAGGCATGGCGGCGGCGGAGCGCATGGAATCTTGCAAAACGTTGCAGCCCTCACCAGTGCACCGGTCCCCCTGAAGGTTCGGTCAGAGGCAAGAGCCCAGGCAAGTCGCGGAGTTACAGGGCAGTTATGGGTAGTCGTGCGCGACCGGAGCGGCCTCCGCGCACGGACGACAGATGGCGGAGGCGATGCCGGTGTTGCGGCGGGTGCGGCCGGCGATGGCCTTGAAGACCGGTCCGCTCTTCGCTTCGTCGCACGAAAGGCACAGGTTCAGGCCGCCGTCGGTCTCGTGGTAGCTCGAGCCGCCGTAGCGGATGCAGGGGTCGAGACACTTCGAGCGGGTGTTGGCGGTGTTCCACGCCCAGATTTGGGCGCACGGGCGGGTGAAGCCGAGGTTCTGCAGGCACTGCACGTTCGCCTCGAAGCCCTTCGAGAAGGTGTCGACCCCGCACTGGCGCACGGGTGCGCCGAGGTCCGGGTCGGCGGCGTAGACGCGCAGGTCGGCGAGGGTGCTGCAGACGCCGCACGCGTCGTGGTGGGTCAGGTGTGCGGCGGCGGCGAGGATGGCGGCCTCGTCGGCCATCGTCTCGAGGCGGTAGCGATGGGTGGCCAGGTCGGTGACGACCATCGCGCAGACTCCGGCGGGGCGCGCAGGCGGCGCGGCGGCGTAGGGGTCGGCGGTCACCTCCGCGTACGGGGCGTCGAGCGTCCAGCCGGTGAGCGCGTCGAGCCGCGGCTGCGTCCACTCCGGCGAGGTGAAGGGCCGCGGGCCGCAGGTGCAGGTCGGCCGGCAGTCGCCGGCGGGCAGCCCGGTCTGCGCCACTGGATGGCCGAAGAGCGGTTGCGAACAGCCCGCGTCGATCGGTGCGCTCGGGGTCGGACAGGCCGTCAGCGTTCCAACCGCACAGAGGAACCCGAGCGCGCGCAGGCTCACTGGGCCCCGGGTACGTGAGCCTTCAACGCGCCTTCGAACTCGCGTTTGTCGTTCAGCACGCGCAGCTTCAGCTCCGCTTCGCGCTTTCGCACCTCGACGCGGTTCACTTCCTCCACCACTTTCTCGAGTTCGAGAATCCTCCGCTGGGTGTCTTCGATCCTCCTTCGCATCGCCTGGGCGGCGTGGCCCTCCAACCATGAGGGCGCTGGGAGCTTCACCGATGCGACCGCCCCCGGTGCGATGGGCGCAGAGACCTCGAGCGGTGCCTCACCCGCCGCGTGCAACTGGTCTTCGAGCGCATCCAGCTGCTGGCGCCGGACGTTGAGGGTCTCGGCGATCTCCCGATGCTGAGCCAACTGGCGGTCGAGCTGGGCCTGAATGGCGCGCAACTCCTCTTCGTGCACCGAGCAACCCCACAGCGGAAGCACGAAGAGCAATCCAAGAACGCGCACGCGGACAATCGTAGCAGGCCGGCGTGAACCCCGGCCTACGCCCAGAGGCCGAGGGCAACCAACACCCCGGCCATCCGCTGCACGCCTTCGGGCGCGGTCGAGCCGTTGACGATCGCCTCGAGTGGCTGGCCCCCGGCGAGGGCCTGGCAGATCTTCAGGCCCGTCGGCCCGAGCTCCAGGCGCTTGAAAGCCTCGTCCTCGAGGTCGAGCCGCCGGCCCGGCGTGGGACGGTCGGCGACCAGCGCCTTGATCGCCTCGAGGCCGATGCCGTCCCGGAAGGCGACGGTGACCGCGGCGCCCAGCGGCAGCCGAGTCACCCCCTGCGGGCTGGTCGACCTGCCGATGCTGACGCAGCCCGAACACGCGAGCGCGCTGTGAAGCCGCAGCCGCGCCTGGCGCTCGAGCGCCGCGACGAGATCGGGCGAGGTGAGCAAACCGTCCTCGACGAGCTGATCTCCCAACAGCGTTCCCCGCCGCCGGGCCTCGTTCGCTACCGGTTCGATCAAGACCGGATCGAGCCGGCCCTCGCCTGCGAGCATGTCGCCCAGCCGCTCCGCCTTCAGGTTGCTGTCCGCCGAGACGAGGCAGCCCTGCGAGACGTGGAGCGCGCGCTTGAGCGTGCCGTTTCCGCTCTTCACCGTGACCAGGGCGTCGGCCGTGCGCCGATTGAGATCCGCGACAACCAACAACAGCATCGTATTGAGGCTTGCCAACGCTGCGAATCCTATTCGTCGCAAGGCATCGACTGGAAGAGTTACCGATGCCCGCGCACGAACTATGGTTGAGGCCTTCGTGTCGCTCTTCGTCCTGCGAGAGGGTTTTCAGGTCGTCGCGGCAACGGGGGACGCGTCACGAATCGTCCACTTGCGCACAGGCGACTCCCTCGAGATTACCCAGGAGGACGCGATGATCCTCGAGCGCGCGACCCGTCAAGGGTTGAGCTCGGCGGATCCGTGGATTGGGTCGGTGGTGCAGCGGTACCGGGACCTGGGCCTGTTGGTGCAGGCCGCCGCCACGCCTGCGGCTGAGCCTGCTGGCCCGGCGATCCCCGCGATCGCCGCCGCCGCGCCGCCCTCGCGGGCGTCTTCCCGCGCACCCTCTTTGAAGGATCCGGTTCCGCAGTTCCTCGGCACCCTGAAGATGGTGACCGAGGGCTCTTCGACGTTGGTCCAGGTGAGCAACCCGGCCACCGGGAAGACGTTTCAGCTCTACGACTTCGAGATCTCCCTTGCCCGGATGCTCGACGGGCGGCGACCTCACTCCGAGGTGGTCGAGTCGGCACAGCGCCTGGGAATCCCGGTCACGTTTAATGGGCTGGTCCAGTTCCTCCGCCAACTCGACCGCTACGGCTTCCTCGTCCCCGCGACCGAATCCAAGTCCGGCGGTCCGAGAGATTCGTCGATCTGGCCACCGCGCGAGAAGTGGGACGAGGCAACCCGGACCCTGTTCCAGAGCGGGCTGCGGATGCACCGCCAGGGCCGCTACAGCGAGGCCGCCACCTACTTCGAGGCGATCCTCACCCAGGATCCGAAGAACCCCGAAGCGTTGCAGATGTTCGCGCAGGCCAACGAGCGGGCGCTCAATCCGCCGGTCGCCACCCTCGCGCCGCTCCCCGCCCCCGCCAACCCGAAGTTCGAACGCTTCGATGCGCTCTCGATCGACGACGCGCCCACGACCGGCGCCGACCTGCCTGCGGTGGCGGGCGCCCCTGCGCCGAACGCCGCGGTGCTCAGCCCGCCCGGGGCCCCGTCGCCAATGACGACCGGAGCCCCGTCTGGCGGACGCTGGAACTCGCTGCCGATCGCGATCGTCCTCGGGGTGGTTGTGCTCGGCGCTGCCACCTGGGCTGTGCTCTCCAGGCGGGGGTCGACCCCACCCAGCGTCGCTTCCAACCCCATCGTCGCGGGCGCGGTCGATGCCGGGGCGGCGGTGGTGCGGGTCGAGCCCACGAACCCGGACCTCCGAAATCCCCCGACCGCAGCCTTCGATGCCGGCCACGTAGGCGACGACCCGCTCGACGCGGGCCAGCTCGACGCGGGCCTGGCTGATGCCGGCCAGGCCGGGCTGGCCGAGTCTCCCGGGGCTCCGGCCGACGCGGGCGAGCTGCGTGCCCAGCCCGAGAGCAGGAATTGGCTCGTCGCCCAGATCAGC
>JAYVRT010001144.1:0-9470 GCA_043776025.1 Archangiaceae bacterium
CCCGGGCCGATGTCGTTCGCCGCCCTCGACGCCGGAGCGGCCGCCGTCACTTCCGCAGACCGCAGCAAGGCCGCGCTGGATCTTGCAAAGGCGCTGGCCACCGAGGCGACCGAGCCGATCGCGACCCGCGAGTGGAGCCCCGAGCGGCCGCTGCCCGACGGGCAGTTCGACCTGATTTTGATGGGCCACGTGCTCAACGAGCTGTTTCACGACGGCAAGGACATCACCCCCGCGGTGATCGACAAGCGCGCCGGCCTGCTGGAGCAGGTGCTGGCGAAGGTGAAGCCGCGGGGCAGCCTGCTCGTCCTTGAGCCCGCGCTGCGCGACACCTCGCGGGCGCTGCTGCAGGTGCGCGACCTCCTCGTCGCGCGGGGGTACGCCGTGCGCGCGCCCTGCCTCTTCCGCGGCCCCTGCCCCGCCCTGGTCAAGGAGTCTGACTGGTGCCACGCCGAGCGCGAGTGGCGAATGCCCCCGGTGGTCGAGGCGATCGCCCGCGCTGCCGGCATCCACAAAGAGTCGCTGAAGATGAGCTACCTCGCGCTGGCGCCGAAAGCAGAAGCGTGGGCGGCGCCGCCCGAAGGGCGCCTGTTCCGGATCGTCTCCGAGCCGCTGGAGGGAAAGGGTCGGCTGCGCTTCATGGGCTGCGGACCCGAGGGGAGAATCGGCCTGGCGATGCAGCAGAAGCACCAGACCGAGGGGAACAAGGTCTTCTTCAAGCCGGTGCCCCGCGGCGCGGTGGTGAAGCTCGACGTCACCGAGCCCAAGGGCGACGGGATCGCCCTCGATGACCGCTCGACGGTGCAGGTGATCGCATGGCCCGGGCAGCCGCTGCCGACGTGAACCTCAAAGAGCGCGGCGCGCCTTCTTCGGCCCGACGGGCTCGAGGCGCGGTGCGCAATCCCCCGCGCAACCCTCCGGGCCTTCCCGGACCCTGCGCAGGGTTCGGCTGGCATCGGGAGTGCTTACCGGAGATGCTCCTGCGGCTGGACTTCGTCTCGAGGGGACCCCGGACATGAAACGACGCGATCTTCTTCTCGGTGGCGCGGCCACGCTTGGAGTCACGACCCAGGCCAGCGCCGCGATGCCCGAGCTCAGCTTCGACCCGGAGAAGGTCGAGGCGGCGCTGGGGCGCATCGACCGGCGGATGGCCGCCTTCAACGAGCTCAACCTCGCCCCCCACGCCCCGAAGAACGCGGCGGAGCAGGAGCTGTTCGCCGAGCGGATGAACGTCAGCCGTGCCGCGCTGCGGACCCTGTACTTCACCGGCGCCTTCATGGAGCTCGACGAGCACGACCGCGCCCACCCCGGCGTTCAGGCCCGCATGCTGCGGCTGCAGCCCGAAATGGACCAGGCGGTGGACGGCATGGCCTCGTTCCTCGAGTCGCTCACCCCCGACGATCACCGCCGGCTGCAGGATCAGTTCAAGAAGGACCCGCTGCTGGGGATGCGCGTCGGGCAGCACCTGGAAGAGGTGGCGAAGGAAGACGGCTTCGGCTTCGGCCGGCGCGCCGATCTCCGCCTCGCGGTCGACGACTTCTCCCGGCGGATGCAGGCGCAGAACCCGGCCCTGGTGCTCGATCCGTACGTGCGCAAGACGCGGAAGATCCAGGCGAACCCCGGCACCCTCGAGGAGCGCGAGCGCGCGTTCCGGGTCCGCACGGGCGAAGAGGGCTTCTGGGATTTCCAGCAGCGCACCGCGCGGCACGTCGCCACCTGGGACCGAGCCTACGCCAACCGGCCCCGCATCGACCTCGCCTCGCTCGAGACCAACTACCCGCCGATGGAGGTGAAGGACGACCCCACCGCCTCGCCGAAGCGGCTGATGAAGATCGGCGGCATCCTGATGGGCGCCGGCCTCGGCACTGCGGCGCTCGGCGGCATCTGCTACTTGATCGGCACCACCTCCACGAGCCTCAGCGGCTTCAATGTCCCCGCGGTTATCCTCGGCGTCACCATCGGCCCAGGCCTGCTCGTCGCGGGCCTGGTGGTGCTGATCGTCGGCGGCGTCTGGTACGCGGTGCGCAAGCCCGACGAGAACGCGATGCACGAGGACGAGGCGCGGCTGCAGGACTCGCGACCGCCGACGCCTCCGCCCTCGGAGGATCCCAACCAGCCACCGACTCCGCCCCCGCCGGAGGGGCCGCCCCCGGGTCAGCTGTGATAGCCGCTCGCCCCCAGGTGGTGATTACCGGGGCGGGCGCATCCTGCGCGATCGGAACAGGGTGCGAGGCGTTGTGGGAGGCACTCTCGACGGGTCGCGATGGCTTGCGACCGATCACCCGGTTCTCGATCGCCGAATTCCCGCCGCACTTCGCCGGGCTCTGGCCGGGGTGGGATCAAACCGCGCCCGCCGCCATCCGTGCGCTCGAGCTGGCGACGCTCACTGCCCGTGAGGCCTGGGCCCAGGCGCGCCTCGACGAGGCCAGCGTCGCTCCGGCTCGCATTGGGCTCATCCTCGGGACCTGCTTCGGCGAAGAGCTGCGGGAGTTCAGCGAGCTCACCCAGCGCACCGCGCAGGCGCTCGGCATCGAGGGCCCCTGCCTTACGGTCTCCACCGCGTGCTCGTCGTCCACCACCGCGATCGGCCTCGCGCGGGATCTGATCGACGAGGGCGCCGCCGACGTGGTGATCGCCGGCGGCGTCGACTTCCTTACCCGCGGCGTCTTCGCCGGCTTTCACGCCGTGGGCGCGCTCAGCGCCGACAAGTGCGCCCCGTTCGGCCAGCCGGTGGGGATGTCGCTCGGAGAAGGCTCGGGCTTCGTCGTCTGCGAGACGGCGGAGCGGGCGCAGGCGCGCAAGGCGGCTCCCCTCGCGTTCGTGCTCGGCTACGGACTGTCGGCGGACGCACACCACGAGACGTCGCCCGATCCGTCAGGCAGCGGGGTGGGCCGCGCGATCCACGCTGCGCTCGCCGACGCGGGCATGCTCCCGGAAGAGATCGACTTCGTCAGCGCCCATGGCACTGGCACCGACTCCAACGACGCCGCGGAGTGGCTGGCGATCCGCACCGCCCTCGGGCCCACCTCCGAGCGGGTCCCGGTGAGCTCGATCAAGAGCTTCTTCGGCCATGCCCAGGGAGCCGCGGGAGTCCTCGAGCTCGTCGGCGCGATCACCTGCTTGAAGCGGGGGTTGATCCCTCCGACGCTGCGCGCACACCCTCCCCGGCCAGGAGCGCCGCTCGACCCTGTTGCCGGGAACCGCCCGCGCGCCCACCCGGTGCGCCACACGCTCAAGCTGAGCGCGGCGTTCGGGGGAGCCAACGCAGCGCTGGTGATCGGGCAGACCGCTCGCGAGCGCGCGCAGCCGCCGGCGCGGCGAGCGGTACAGGTCGCGGGCCTCGCGGCGATCGGCCCCCACGGAATCGACGTCGCACAGCTCGAGGCGGCCTTCGGCGGGGGGCATCGCCTCACCGGCCCCGTGCCCGCGTTCGTGCTCGAGGACCTGGTGCGGTCGGCCCCTGATCGGGACGTCGACCCCTCGGGGAAGTACGCCACCGCCGCCGCCAGCCTCGCGCTCGCCGACGCCCGGCTGGTGGTCAAAGGCGCGGCGCGGGCTCGCTCGGGGATCTTCACCGGCAACACCCGGATGCCGGCGAAGAGCGTCCACGACTGCCAGACGAGCATCGAGCGGCGCGGCATCAACGCGGTGGCGGCTGGCCCCTTCACCCGCATGGTGCTCAACGCCCCCGCCGGCACCTGCGCCAAGCTCCTCTCGCTCAAGGGTCCGCTGCTGGTCCTCTCCGCCGGCGCCAGCAGCGGGTTGCTGGCGATCATCCGCGCGGCGCAGCACCTGGCCACCCGCGGCTGCGCCGACCTGCTCGTCGCCGGCGGGCTCGACGAGCTGCCAATCAAGGACGCCGAAGGGTTGGCCGAGGGCGCCGCGTTTGTCGCCCTGCGCGCCGGCGCGGAGGTCACTCCGGCGAGCGTGACGGTCGCGTCCTGGGCACTCGCCGGGCCCAACCGCGCGGCGCAAGCGGTCACCCGCGCGCTCGAGGGGCAGGGGCCGGTCGATGGCGTCTTCGCGGCGATGCCCAACCCGCTGGAGGCGCTCGGCGGTGCGGTCGACCCGGCGCGCCTGCCGCTGGGAGTCGTGGACGTCGAGGCGTTTGCGGGTGGCGCCGAGGCAGCGGTGTCGGCCTACGCGTTCGTGCTCGCGGTCGCCCGGCTTCGAAGGGGCGGTGCCCGGCGCCTGCTCGTCGTGAGCACCAGCGCCTCGATCTCATGCGCAGCCGTCGTGGCGGGAGGACCGGATGGACAGTGAACTTGCCGCCTACGTCGGGCGCCGCGCCGAGGTGCTGGCGAAGATCCGCAGAATGCTGGTGGTGAGCCTCAACCTGCGGCGGAAGGCCGAGCTGATCGACCCCGACACTTCTCTGTTCGGCACCGGCCTCGGCATCGACTCGATCGACGCGGTGGAGATCGTGGTCGCGCTCGAGATCGAGTTCGGGGTGAAGATCTCCGACCCGATCGATCGCCGCCGGTCGCTGAGAAGCGTCAACGCGCTGGTGGACCTGGTCCTCGCCAGCCCGGAGAAGGCGCGATGAGCACCGCCGACGAGAAGATGGCCGCGCTGCGGACCGCGGCGACGGTGACCCGGATGGGACACGTGCACGCGCTGCGGCTCTCCGGCCCGGGGGCGCTCGACCTGCTCGACGCGGCGACGACCTCGCGCCTGTTCGCCCGCGAGAACCAGATGCTGCAGACCCTGCTGCTCGATCGCGCCGGGTTGCCGTTCGCCGACGCCTTCGTCTGCCTCGAGGAGGACGCGTGGATCCTCCTCGCCGAGGGCCCCGGCCGCGCCGACCTGCTCGCCCACCTGCAGCGGGTCCGCGAAGAACGCGCGCCGTCGGCCGAGGTCACGGTGACCGACCTCCTCGACAGCCACGCGCTGTGGAGCCTCGACGGGCCTTACGCCTGGGAGGTCGCCTGCGCGTTGCTCGGCCCCGAGGTCCTCGGCGCGCCCTACCTGACGTTCCTTCGCCTGAAGGAGATCGTCTGCTTCCGCGCCGGGAAGACGGGCGAGTACGGGTACCTGCTGCTCGTCCCCCGGCCGAGCGCGGAGGCGACCTGGAAGCAGCTGTTCGAGCTTGGTGGGCCGCTGGGGCTCGTCGAGGCCGACCTGGCGACGATCGACCAATGTGCGCTCGAGAACTGGCACTTCACCATCCGGGCGTTGGGGCGGGTGAAGCCGCCGCTCCCGCTGGGCCCGACGGAGCTGCAGCTGCATTGGCGGGTCGACCTCGACAAGGACTTCGAGGGCGCCGAAGCGCTGCGCAAGCGCCGTGAAGCGGGAGCCACCCAGCGCCTCACCTGCTTCACCGCGAAGGCGAAGATCGCTCCGGGCGATCGCGTCCAGCTCGAGGACGACGCGATCGGCGTCGTCGTCGAGGCAGGTTGGTCCTCGACGCGTTCAGACTGGGTCGGGTGGGCCGCGCTCGACGTCGCGCTCGCCTGGCCGGGCATTCACCGCTTCCGGGTGATGGCGGCAGCCGGGCCGGTGGCGATTCACACCGCGTCTCCGCCGCTGCTCGACAACCGCAGCCTCTTCGTCGACCCCCGCAAGCACAGCTTCCGCAGCCGGGAGGGAGACGAGTTTCCCCCGCTGGTGTCCCGATGACCGCGGGCCGCTTCGCCGATCGCACCGTCGTCGTCACCGGGGCGTCCCGCGGCCTGGGGCGGGCGATCGCCGCGGCCTTCGCCGCTGAAGGCGCTTACGTCTTCGCCGGCTTCCTCCGCAACGAGCTCGAGGCGGCGCAGACGTTGGCGCTGCTCGGCGGGCACGGAGAGCTGTTGGCGTTCGACGTCTCGAAGCAGGACCAGGTCGAGGCGGCCTTCGCCAGGGTGCACCAGGCCCGCGGCAAGGTCGACGTGCTGGTGAACAACGCGGGCGCCAACCGCGACGCGCCGGCGGTGCTGATCGACCCTCCCGACTGGCGCGACGCGATCGCGGTCAACCTCGACGGCGCGTTCTTCTGCTGCAAGGCGGTGCTGGTGCCGATGCTCCACGCGCGCAAGGGCGCGATCGTCAACATCGCCAGCGCCGCCGCGCTGCGGGCGAGCCCGGGGCAGGCGAACTACTCGGCGGCGAAGGGTGGCTTGCTCGCGCTCTCCCGCACGCTGGCGGCCGAGCTCTCGCCCAAGGGCATCCGGGTGAACTCGGTGGTCCCGGGGTTGATCGACGCGGGAATGGTGCAGCGCATGGATCACCGCGCGCTCGAGCGGGGCAAGGGGCGGATCCCGCTGGGCCGGCTCGGCACCGCGGATGAGGTGGCGAAGGCGGTGCTCTTCCTCGCCTCGGACGAGGCCTCCTACATCGTCGGCTGCGAGCTCCCCGTCGACGGAGGCCTGACGCTGTGAGCGGCGTCTTCCTCTTCCCCGGCCAGGGCGCGGAGAGCCCGGGGATGGGAGGCGCTTCGCTGCGCCGGCCTGGGCCGGTGCGCGGACTGCTCGAGCGTGCTTCCGCTGCGCTGCGCGTGGACCTGGTGGCGATCATCACCCGCGGGGATCCGGCGCTCGCGCGCACCGAGGTCGGCCAGCCGGCGTTGATCGCGGTCAGCCTTGGCCTCGCGCTCGAACAGCAGGCCGCCGGGTTGATCCCCACCGCGGTCGCGGGCCACTCGGTGGGGGAGATCGCCGCGTTCTGTCTCGCCGGCTGTCTGGCGCCAGAGGTGGCGGTGGACTGCGTGATCGAGCGTGCCCGGCTGATGGCGCAGGCCGCGCGCCAGGTGCAGGGAGGGATGGCAGCGGTGCGGGTGGACAGCGAGGCCGCGGCGAACGATGCGATCGCGCTCGGCCTCACCGCCGGGAAGGTGGAGCTCGCCGCGCACAACGGCCCCGAGGAATGGGTCCTCACCGGAGATCGCCGGGCGCTCGCGGCCATCGCTGTACGCTTCCCCACGGTGCCGCTCCCGGTGTCGGGCCCCTGGCACAGCCAGGCGATGGCCGAGGCAGGCGCGCAGTGGCGAACGACGCTCGAGGCGGCGGGCCTGCGTCCGCCGCGACTGCCGGTCGTCGCCAACGCCGATGGCGGCTTCGTCCGTCCCGGGGCCGACCTGGTGCAGTTGCTCGCCGGCCAGCTGACCCAGCCGGTGCGCTGGGCGGAGAGCCTGGCCACGCTCGCCCGTGCCGGCGCCACGCGCTGGCACGTCTTCGGGCCGGGGCGGGTGTTGCGCGGGCTCTGCCGGGCCAACCTGTCGACCGCCTGCGCGGTGCAGTTGCACGACGGAGCGACCGACGAGGAGCTGCGCGCGTGATCGACCCCCGCGCCTTCACGCCGAAGGTGATCGACGCCGAGGGCGTGCGCGCGCTGTTGCCCCACCGCCCTCCCCTGCTCCTCGTCGACGGGGTGGACGCAATCTCGACCCAGCCACCCGCGCTCCGCGCCCACAAGGTGATCGCCGCCGCCGAGCCGGTGCTCGCCGGCCACTTCCCCGAGCAGCCGCTCTGGCCGGGCGTCTATACAATCGAAGGGCTGGCGCAGACCTGCGCCCTACTCGGTGCGCTGCGGGAGTCACCGGCCGCGGAGAAGATCGGCGCCGTCCTCGCCGCCGCCGACGTCAAGCTGATGCAGCCGGTGCTGGTTGGCCAGCGCCTCGACTACCTCGTCGTCTGGACCCACACGGTGGACACCGTCTTCCGTTTCGACGTCGAGGCGAGCGTCAGCACCCGCGTCGTCGCCCGGGGCACGTTGACCCTCGCGCAGGTGCGCCGGTGATCCGGCTGGGGCTCATCTTCCTCGTTCTCGCCGGCTGCACCGCGCCGCGGGTGATTTGGGCGGGGCGCGATCTCACCCGGGTGACGAGCCTCGAAGTCCTCGCCGGCGGCGCCGAGCAGTGGGTGCGCTCGGGAGACACCCAGGGCCCCCACTTCGACGCGATTGGCACCGAGGGCATCGCCTTCTCCCGTGAAGGCGGTCGGGCCGTCTGCCCGGCGGTGCGCGGTGGGAAGTGGTTCGTAGTCACCGGTGACCAGACGCTCGGCCCGTGGGACGGGATCGCCGACCTGCGGATCAGCGGCGACGGGGCGCGGGTCGCGTTCGCGGCGCAGCTCGGGCCCGGCTGGAGGCCGGTGGTCGACGGCGTGCCCGGTCCGGTCTTCGAGCACGTGCAAGGCGGGACGCTCCAGTTCAGCGAGAACGGCGCGCACGTCGCGTTCGTCGCCAGCAACGGCCCGTGCGCGTACCTCGTGGTCGACGACATCCCCGGCCCGTGCCTCGAGCGGGTGCTCTCCCTGCGCGCGACCAACGCCGGTACCGTCGCGGCGATGATCCGCGAACACGGACAGGAGCGCTTCGTGATCCAGCCCCAGCCGCAGCCGGCCGGTGCCACCCCGCCCGCCGACGCGCTCGGCGAGTGGAGCGTGACCTCCGACGGGCGCCGCTTCGTCTACGCGGCCCGGCAGGGCGCCCGCTGGTCCGCGGTGCTCGACGGGGTCCTCTCTCCCAGCTGCGGCCGGGTTCAATACCTGCGCTTCGGAGACTCGGGACGCCGGGTCGCCTGGGTCTGCGTCGACGGGGGCCAGTCGACGATGGTGATCGACGGCGTCGCGGGCAAGCCGTTCCTAGCGCTGTCGGCGCCGGTGTTGTCGGCCCGATCGAACCGCTTCGCCTATGTCGGGCACGACGGCCTGGGCGAGTGGGTCGTCACCGACGACGCGATGTCCGGGCCGTTCGCCGACGTCCGCGAGCTGTCGGTGCCAAGGGCCGGTGGGCCGGTGGCATTCGTCGCCCGCGCCGATGGTGTGCCGCGCGTGGTCCACGGCGACCAGCAGACGATCTTCCCGATGCTCGTCGACGGAAGCCTGGTGGTCTCCGAGGACGGCGGCCACTGGGCGGTGATCGCCGGCGACCCGCGGGTCCGCGAGCTGTGGTTGATCGTCGACGGCGAGCGGGTGCGGAAGGTGACCGCTCCGGAGGTCTTCGACGAGGACGACGCCCAGCTCGGCCCCTGGCTCGAGCGCGAGCTGAAGCAGGCGCTGAGCGCGAAGCTCGCCGCGTCCAACGGGAGAGCGCGATGAGTGAACCCTGGGCGATCGACGCACGGGCCTGCATCCGTTGCGGCGCCTGCGCCACCGTGGCCCCGGCGCACTTCGCCGTCGCTGCCGGACCGGCAAAGCTCACGCGGGCACCGGCGACGACCGCACAGTGGAGCGCGTGCAGCGCGGGCGCGGCGATCTGCCCGACCCAGGCGATCACCCCCGGGCCGCTCGTCACTGCCGCCGAACCGGCCGGGCCGCCGGGAGGCGAGCTGTACTCGAAGCTGTTCCAGACCGCCGAGGGGCTGCGCTGGAAGGTCTCCGACTTGCCGTGGGCCTCGTTCGACCCGAGCCAGGTGACGCCGGGGCTGAAGGGGATCGCGCGGGAGATGGCCTTCTCCGAGCAAGCCACGTTCTCCGCCACCCAGCGCTTCATGCAGGCGTTCGGAGACAACATCGACTTCTCGCAGTGGATCTCCGTCTGGTTCTACGAAGAGA
>JAYVRT010001145.1:0-2829 GCA_043776025.1 Archangiaceae bacterium
CCTCGGGCGAGTGGGCGTGCGCGGTGGCGACGCCCTGCAGCACCGCCTTGAGCTCGGGAGTGTTGGGGTGGGCGATGAACTCCTTCATCCGCGCCTGCAGCCGCGCCAACAGCTCGGGCGCGCCGGGGTGCGCGGTCGGCTCCCAGTCTTTGAGCCGGCCCGGCGGCGTCTCGAGCACCGGCGAGTGATCGCTCATCAGCACCCGAACGCTGGCCCGCGCGGGCTGGCCCTTCTGCGCCGTCGGCCACCGCTTCGGCTCGGGCGGGGCCTTCGGCGGCGGCCTGGCGGCGGGGGCCTTCGCCGTCAGCCCGGGCGGCGGCGGGGGCTTGGCCAGGCGCGGCGGCTTTCCCCTGGGCGCGCTCTTCGGCTCGGGCTGCGCCGCGGCCTTCTCGTCGCGCGGCGGCGCGCCGCGGAGGAAGGGATCATTGCCGAGCACGCCCTTGGCCACGGTCTAAGCCCCCCTCACGGCGGCGACGGCGTCGGTGGCGTGCCAGCGGGGCAGGAACTGAAGCTCGCGGGCGGCGCGGGAGCCGTCGGTGACCCAGCTGTAGTTGAGGTAGTCGATCAGCGGGGGCAGGGCGGTGGGCGCCCCGAGCGCCTCGAGCGCCTCGAAGGCCCGAAGCAGCAGCTGGCGTGGCAGCGGCAGGGCTCGCCCGCCGGACAGCTTCACCACCGCCGACAGCGGCAGCACCCCGTCGGCGGCGACGTTGAAGGTCCCCGACGCCTCGCACCTCAGCGCCGAGTGGAGCGCGTCGGCCGCGTCGTCCTCGTGCAGCACCTGCCAGAGCGGATCGAAGCCGAGCAGCGTCGGCACCACCCGCGTCTTCAGCCAGCGGGTGATCGGGTTGTCCGAGGTCGGCCCGACGATCGGCGCGAAGCGCAGCACCACCACCTTCGTCTGCGGGTTGGCGGCGGTGAACGCCTTGAGCTGCTGCTCGACCTCGACCTTGTCATTGACGAAGCGGCTGCCCCGGCAGCCGGCGAGGTGGGTCGCCTCGGTCATCAGCGCCGGAGCGTTCGGCCGGGCGCCGTAGAGCGCGGTGAGCGAGGGGAAGATCAGGCGCTCGATCCCCAGCGCGCCGGCGGCGGCGAGCACGTGCATCGAGCCGATCACTTCCAGCTCGTGGGCGAAGGCGGCGCTGCGCACCCGGGAGCTGATGAAGGCCAGGTGGTAGAGCACCTGGACCCCGGTGTCGGACAGCGCCTGGGACAGCTCGTTCCCGGTGCCGGGCCGCGTCAGGTCCACCTTGCGGAACTCGACCTTCTTCATTGGGTCCGGCGCGGCGATGTCGAGGGCGATCACCTTGCTCACCCGCGGATCCTCGGCGAGGCGTGGCAGCAGCAGCCGGCCCATGTCGCCGGTCGCTCCGGTGATCCCCACCACCAGACCCTTGTCTCTTGACGTGCCGCTCCCCACCATCGCGCCCGCGCATCTACCCCAATCACCGAGGCCTTGAAAGGCGTTGGGTGCGCGCGCGGTTTCTGATTACTTACCGGTCAAACCATGGCCCGCGAGTCCTACAACGATCTGATCCTCCAGTTGGGCGACCTGGCGCGCGAGCGGCTGGCCAACAAGTCCAACCCGCCGCGCACGATGGAGGCCGCGTTTGCCGCCGAGGACGACGTGCTGGCGATCCGCGACGAGAAGACCGCGCTCGAGGCGCAGCTGAACGAGGAAGACGGCCACTACCAGGACTTCCTCGACCAGCAGATGGCGGAGAAGACCGAGCAGCAGCAGATCGTGAAGAAGTGGAAGCGCGCGGTCGAGGGCATCGAGGCCCGCACCCGCGACCTGCGAAAGAAGATCTCCACCGCCAAGGCCACGATTCGCTACGAGAAGGTCAGCCTCAAGCGCGCCGAGCAGCGGCACGCCGACATGGAGCAGGCCGAGGCGCACGAGGTCAACAAGATCGCCCTCTCGCGCGACAACCTGAAGAAGACCCGCCTGCAGTTGATGCGCAAGCTGCGCAACATCGAGGACATGGAAGCCGAGTTCCTCCTCATCCTCACCCCCAAGCCCGGCCAGCCCGGCGCCCAGGGAATCCTCGCCCACAAGCGGCTGATGGAGATGGAGGACGAGGCCGAGGAGCGCAAGCTCGACCACGAGGATCGGATGAAGGAGTTCGACTCCGCCATCGGCCAGCGCGAAGAGGAAGAGAAGGACGCCGAGGCCGCGCTCGACGAGGCCATCTTCGCGCTCGGCGAGGAGTGCTACAGCGAGCGGATCCCAGATCCCGCCCTCTCGGCGATGTACCCCCGCATCGACAAAGCAAAGTAAGCGTCCCGGCTTGACGATTGCTTCGACCCGCGCGTAGGGTCCGCGCCCTTCGTTCGCCATGGTGGCTTTCGGGGTGTCTTCGAGCGGTTTGCCCCACGCTCGACGGCAATAGGTGCGACCGGGGTGTAGTACGTCGAAGCAAGGAAACCTCCCACATATGCAGTCAACCCTGAACCAGCCGGTCGGAATGGAAGCAGAAGAAGACTTCGCAGCAATGTTCGAAGCCTCGCTCAAAGAGCGAGGGTCAGACGGACTCCTGAAAGAAGGAGAGATCGTCAAGGGCACCATCGTCCAGGTGACGCGCGAGTACGCGGTCATCGACATTGGCTACAAGTCCGAAGGCCAGATTCCGATCTCCGAGTTCACCAACGTCAAGGGTGAGGTCGGGGTCAAGGCAGGCGACGTCGTCGAGGTCCTGCTCGAGAGCCGTGAGAACGATACCGGCATGGTGGTCCTCTCCAAGGAGAAGGCCGACAAGATGCGGATCTGGGACGAGATCAGCGCCGCCTGCGAGCGCGACGAGATCGTCAAGGGCATCATCACCGGCCGCG
>JAYVRT010001146.1:0-2825 GCA_043776025.1 Archangiaceae bacterium
CGACCGGGGCGCGAAGATCATCGCCCGCGCCCTGCGCGACGCGGGGATGGAGGTTATCTACACCGGGCTGCACCAGACCCCGGAGATGATCGTGAGCGCGGCGATTCAGGAAGACGTGGACGCGATCGGGATGTCGATCATGTCCGGCGCCCACATGACGCTGTTCCCGGCGGTGATGGACCTGCTGCGGGCCCAGAAGGCGGAAGAGATCCTCGTCTTCGGCGGGGGGATCATCCCCGACGACGACATTCCCGCGCTGAAGAAGCAGGGCGTGGCGGCGATCTTCACCCCCGGCAGCAGCACCCAGGACATCGTCGAGTGGATCAAGACGCACATCCCCGCCCTCGCCTGATCGGCAGGCCGCTTCCCGCGGCGGTCGAGGTCTACGAGGTCGGGCCGCGCGACGGCCTGCAGAACGAGCTGCGAACGCTGGCCACCTCGGACAAGGTCCGGCTGATCAACGCGCTGGTCGCCAGCGGCCTGAAGCGGATCGAGGTCAGCAGCTTCGTCCCCCCCAAATGGATTCCCCAGCTGGCGGACGCCGAGAAGGTGATGCAGCAGATCGGGCGGCCGAAGGGCGTGGTGTTCTCTGCGCTGGTTCCTAACCTCAAGGGGCTGGAGCGCGCGCGCGACGCCGGTCTGCAGGACGCGGCGGTGTTCCTCTCGGTGACCGAGAGCCACTCGAAGAAGAACCTCAACAAGACCGTCGCGGAGGCGGTGGCCACGGTGACCGAGGTCGCGGAAGGGGCGCTCAGGGCGGGGATGCGGGTCCGCTGCTACCTCTCGACCGTCTTTGGCTGCCCCTACGAGGGGAAGGTGACCGTCGAGCAGGTGGTGGCGCTGTGCCACCGGATCAAGGAGCTCGGCATGTACCAGCTGTCGCTGGGTGACACGATCGGGGTCGGCACCCCGGCTCAGACGGAAGCGATCGTCGAGGCGACGGCGGCGATCTTCGGGGTCGAGAAGCTGGCGCTGCATCTGCACGACACCCGTGGCACCGCCCTGGCGAACGCGCTGGTGGGGCTGCAGTTGGGCGTGACGACCTTCGACTCGAGCAGCGGCGGGCTGGGCGGCTGTCCCTACGCTCCCGGCGCGGCGGGGAACCTCGCCAGCGAGGACCTCGTCTACATGCTCGAGGGGCTGGGGATCTCCACCGGCATCGAGCTGGGCAAGCTGGTCGAGGCGGGCGAGCTCGCCCAGTCGCTGATCGGCCGCAAGCTGTCGGGCAAGTACCTGCAGGCCGCGCTCGGCGAGCGGGACAAGTCCGTCAGCAAGAGCTGACCGCTACCCGCCGAACAGGCCGCGGAGCCAGGCGAGGAAGCGGGCAAACAATCCCGGCTGCTCTACGGGTGCGAGCGCAGTCTCCGGGGGCGCGGCGGCAAGGTCTTGCTCGAGCTTGGCCTTCACCGCGGCCGGAGTGTCCTTGGTCGACAGGGTGGCGACGACTTCGCGGCCGGTCTTGTTTTCCTTCGCCGAGATCTTCAGCAGGCACTCGTTGCTGATCTCGAAGGTGACCGTCACCGTCACCGCGCCGCGCGGGCCCGGAGGAAGATCGGTCAGCTTGAGGGTGCCGAGGTACTCGTTGAGCTGGGCGCGATCGCTCTCGCCCTGGAAGACCGTGAGCTCGAGCTCTTTTTGGTCGTCGCGGGTGGTGTGGTGGACGTGGGTCCGCTTCGTCGGCAGCGCGGTGTTGCGCGGGATGATCGGCTTGAAGCGCCCCCCGGGGATCCCGACGCCGATCGCCATCGGGAGCACGTCGATCAGCACCACGCCTTCCTTCGCGTCCAGCGACCGGGCGAGCAGGGCGGCGCCGAGCGCGACCGCTTCGTCGGGGTGGACGCTGCGGGCGGGCGCCTTGCCGAACATCGCGGTGATCTTCTCGTGCACCAGGGGGAAGCGGCTCTGGCCTCCAACGAGGATCACCTCGTCGATGTTGGCGACGGTCAGGCCTTTCTCCGCCAACACCTCGTGGCAGACCTTGATCGTGCGATCGACGAGGCCTTCGGTGAGCTCGACCAGCTTCGCGCGCGTCAGAACGACGTCGAGATCGTATGGCTTGTTGTCGATCATCGTGATGAACGGCACGTGGATCCGCTGCTCGGTGCGCTCGGACAACGCGCACTTGGCCCGCTCGGCGGCGTCGGTGATCCGCTGCATCGCGACCCGGTCGCCGCGGAAGTCGAGCCCGTTCTTCGCTGCCCACTCCGACAGCAGCCAGGCGACGATCGCGTTGTCGAAGTCGAGGCCGCCGAGGAAGGTGTCGCCGCCGGTGCTGACGACCTCGTAGACGGTGTCGTTGAGCTCGAGCACCGAGGCGTCGAAGGTGCCTCCGCCCAGGTCGTAGACGAGGACCTTCTGCGAGAGCTTGCGGCCCCAGCCGTAGGCGAGCGCCGCCGCGGTCGGCTCGTTGACGATCCGCTCGACCTGGATCCCGGCCAGCCGCCCCGCCTCGCGCACCGCCTGGCGTTGGTTGTCGTTGTACCAGGCGGGCACGGTGATCACCGCCCGCGACACCGGCTCGCCCAGCTGCAGCTGCGCCAGCTCCTTGACCTCACGGAGGATCAGCGCCGAGATCTGCTGCAGCGTGTAGATCCGATCGCCCAGCCGCACCGCGGCGTCTCCGTTCTCGGCGGCGCAGATCTCGTAGGCGAACTTGTCCTTGATCTGCTGGACGATCTCCGACGCGTAGGCACGGCCGACGAGCCGCTTGGCGCCGTAGACGGTGAGCCGGGGGTTGGTCAGCAGCTGCGCGCGGGCAGGGTGCCCGACGATCAGCTTGCCCCGGGCGTTGAGCGCGAGGATCGACGGGACGGTGTTGTAGCCCT
>JAYVRT010001147.1:0-9449 GCA_043776025.1 Archangiaceae bacterium
GGGATGATGCCCCAGGTGACCCTTTGGTTTCACCACTGCAAAAAAACTCAGGGCCGCTAGGGTTGCGGGATGCGACCCCAGACTCCGGACTCCCGTTCCTTCACCACCGCGCTCTGCTTCGGGGAGATCGACGAGCAGCTGATCTTCCCCTACCCGGCGACCCGGCCGGCGGACAAGGAGCTGCTCAAAGGGGTGATCACCTCCCTCGACCAGGTGCTCAAGCCGCACGAGGCCGACTTCCGCACGTGGGACCGCGCCGGCGAGCTGCCGACCTCGATGATCGACGAGCTGAAGCAGTTCGGGCTGTTCTCGTTGATCGTCCCCGAGCAGTTCGGTGGCATGGGGATGAACGCCACCTCCTATTCGCGCTCGCTGCAGGAGATCGCCAAGTACGACGGCAGCATCGCGGTCACCGTCGGCGCGCACAGCTCGATCGGAATGCGTGGGCTGCTGTTGTTCGGCACCGACGAGCAGCAGAAGCAGTGGATGCCGAAGCTGGCGACGGGCGAGATGATCGCCGCCTTCTGTCTCACCGAGCCAGGCAGCGGGTCCGACGCGGCGTCGATCAAGACCAACGCGGTGCGCGACGGTGACGACTGGGTGCTCAACGGCAACAAGCTTTGGATCACCAACGGCGGCATCGCCCAGTTCTTCACCGTCTTCGCCAAGACCGGGGGCAAGGAAGAGCGCGGCAACATGACCGCCTTCGTCGTCACCCGGGACATGGCGGGCGTCAGCGTCGGGCCGCACGAGGACAAGATGGGGCTGCGCGCCTCTTCGACGACCACGGTGCACTTCGACAACGTGCGGGTGCCGGTGGGCAACGTGCTCGGCGAGGTCGGCAAGGGCTTCCGGGTGGCGATGAAGATCCTCAACTCCGGCCGCTCGGGCCTCGGCGGCGGAGCGGTCGGCGGGATGAAGAAGCTGATCGAGCTGTCGACGAAGCAGGCGAAGGAGCGGGTTCAGTTCGGCAAGCCGATCGCCGAGTTCGGGCTGATCAAGCAGAAGCTCGGGCACATGGTGGTCGAATGCTACGCCACCGAGTCGGCGGTCAACATGGTCAACCAGTTCGTCGATTCGGGCATGGAGGACTACGCGGTGGAAGCGGCGATCGCCAAAGTGTTCGGCTCGGAGTCGCTCTGGCGCTGCTCGGACGAGGCGCTGCAGATCGCCGGCGGCAACGGGTACATGTGTGACTTCTCCTACGAGCGCCGGCTGCGCGACGCGCGGATCAACCGGATCTTCGAGGGCACCAACGACATCTTGCGGCTCTTCATCGCGCTGACCGCGATGAACGAGGTCGGCGCGTCGCTGAAAGAACTGTCGACCTCGCTGCGGGGCATCTTCGACAACCCGATCAAGGGCTTCGGGGTGCTCAGCGAGTACGCGCGCCGCCGGGCGTCGATCGCCACCGGTGTGAAGCGGGAAAAGAGCGGCTTCACGCTGCTGCACCCCGCGCTCAAGGAGAAGGGCGAGCTGTTCGCGGCGCTGACCCGCGACCTCGCCGCGGCCGTGGACCGCGTGCTGCGCAAGCACGGGAAGAACATCATCGGGAAGCAGTTCGCCACCCGGCGCCTGGCCGACGCGATGATCGACCTCTTCGTCTTCGCCTGCACCATGTCCCGTGTCTCGACCGAGGTGGCGGCGAAGGGCGCGACCGCGGTGACCAAGGAGCTCGAGATCGTCGAGGTACTCTCCGGTCAGGTGCAGCGCCGGGTGCGCTCGCACTTCGCCCGCATCGACGACAACGACGACGAGCTGATCAAGTCGCTGGCGGACCATGTCCTCGACGCCGAGGGCTACACCTGGGACAACCTGTAGCGAAGGTGACGAAGCCCCCGCCACAGAAGCTGAGCGCTTCGAAGGCGGCCCGTGCGTCGGCGAAGCGCGCGACGCCCCAGAAGGCGCCAAAGCTGCGCGGTTCGCTGGTGCTGGGTCGGGCGCTCGAGGGCTCACGCGCCGAGTTCCTGAAGTGGCTGGGGCTCTAACCCCACAAATCGCCTGAGTTGATCCCGCCTCGCTTGCCCGCTGCCCTGATCTCTTTGTCGCTTGTCGGTTGCGGACCACTCGGCCCGCGCTCTCCGCGCTTCGCGATATCTGGGCATCGTTCGTCGCGATCCGGGCTCAACCCAAGCGGACTGTGGGGTCAACGAAGCGGCACGTCCTTCCCTTCGAGCCACGCACGCAGCTGGGGGTCGGCGAAGAGCTTGCCGACGACGTGGTAGCCCGAAGAGAAGCCGGCCGAGGTCGCCGCGCTCTCGCAGAGCATCTGCTTCGGCTTGAAGAACGCCGCGTGGCACAGCTGCGCGTCCTTCGCGGTGATGCGCAAGAACCCCACGTGGTAATCCATGCCGACGACGAACAGGCCCTCGCCGAGCTTGCTCCGCACGCGTTCGACGACCTCGGAGCGCTCGAGGTCCCGGAGCCGAAGGACCTCTTCGGGCTCGGCCAGTGAGCGCACGATGTATTCGCTCGCCTGCTGCGCCATCTTCACCCGCGGCACCTTGAAACCGGCGTGGAGCATCAGCGTCGAGACGAAGTAGCCGCACGCGATCTTCCCTTCGCGCGGCGCCTCGGTGGTTCCGTAGAAGTCCCAGGGGGTCCCGGCCCACGCGGGGAAGAGCTGCTCGTCGAAGGCGGTGAGCAGCGCGGCGCGGACCTCGGCCAACACCAACGGCTTCTTCAAGCCGGCCTTCGCGTAGCGCACCGCGGTCTGCTCCCGCAGCGTGGCCAGGTCGGCCTTGACCGTCTCGTAGTCGGGGGGAGCCGCGGCCAGCAACAGGGCGAGGAGCATGCGAGGCGTGAGACGCCCCTGCCCCGCCGGCGGTTCCTCTCAGCCCAGCGCCTGCCGGTAGTCGACGTCGTAGTCGTCACTGGGCGCCGCGGCGTCGACGTTGGCGCCGAGGAAGAAGCGCTCGACCGCTTCGACCACCTGGCTCGACGACTCGAGCTTGTTGACCTCGTTGCGGAAGGCCGAGGCCCCGTAGAGCCCGTGGGCGTACCAGGCCAGGTGCTTGCGGAACTGGCTCACCGCCGGCAGCTCGCGCTTCACTTGCGGCGCTTCGGGAGGGACGTTGCGCGCCTCTCCGGCGAACTTCAGGTGCTCGGCGAAGTGCTGGAGCACGGTGGCGCAGCGCTCCTGCGGCGTCGGGGCCGCGCCGCCTTCGAGCTGGCGGAAGATCCACGGGTTGCCGAGCGCGCCCCGGCCGATCATCACGAAGTCGCAGCCGGTGGTCTCGATCATCCGGAAGGCGTCGGCCGGCGTCTTCACGTCGCCGTTGCCGATGATTGGAAACTTCTCTCCCACGTGGCGCTTCAGGTCGGCGATCACCGTCCAGTCCGCCTTGCCGCTGTAGGCCTGGGCCCGGGTTCGGGGGTGCACCGCGAGCGCGGCCACCCCGGCGGCGCCGAGCGCGTCGGCCATCTGGAGGAAGTTGCGGTTGGCGTGGTCCCACCCGCTGCGAATCTTCGCCGTCACCGGCAGCCCGGTGGCCTCTCGGATGAGGGTGACGATCTGCGCCGCCCGCGGCGGGTCGCACAGCAGCGCGCTGCCCGAGCCCGACTTGGTCACCTTCTTCACCGGGCAGCCCATGTTGATGTCGATGATCTGCGCGCCGAACTCCTTCGCCGTCATCGCCGCCTTCGCCATCGCCTCGGGCTCGCCGCCGAACAGCTGCAGCGAGTAGGGCCGCTCGACCTCCTTGTCGTGGCGCAGGTACCGCATCGTCCGGCTGTTGGCGCGCCACAGGCCCTGGGCGCTCACCAGCTCGGTCGGACACAGCGCCGCGCCCTGTCGGAAGGCCATCACCCGAAAGGGCTGCTCGCTCACCCCGGCCATCGGGGCGAGCACCCAGGGGTTCTTCAGGTCGTAGGGTCCAATCCGGCGGCTCATCTTGGGAGTTCTCGTGTACAGAGTTCCGCCAACTCCGCGCAAGCGGTCTCGCCGCCTGTTACAGCTTCCAACGCCCCATGCTCCGCTTTCGCCTCGGCAGCATTCCGATCGACGTCCACTTCAGCCACTTCGCGATGTCGGGGTTGATCGCGTGGCTGACGGCCGACTGGCTGCAGTTTGGCGGCTGGCCGGGTGAGGCGGTGCGGCACCCGGCCGACGCCGAGGCGAAGCTCACCTACGCGGGGGTGGTCGCCCTGTGGATGTTGATCGTCTTCGTCTCGGTGCTGGTCCACGAGCTGGGCCACGCGCTGGTGGCGAAGACCTTCGGTTACCGCCCGAGCATCCAGCTCGTCGGCCTCGGCGGGTTGACCAACCCCAACGCCAACGAGACGATTCCCTGGCATCGCGACGTGTTGCTGACCCTCGCCGGGCCACTGTCGGGGCTGGCGCTGGGCCTGACCGCGGGCGCGCTGAAGCTGCTGGTGACCTCGGTGGGTCCGGTGGCGTTCCTGCTCTCGGCGCTGTTCGTCGCCAACCTCTTCTGGGCGGCGGTCAACCTGTTGCCCGTGAGCACCCTCGACGGCGGGCGAATCGCCTCGGCGGTGTTGGTGCACCTGTTCGGCCGCCGCGGTTTCCTCTTCGCGCAGCTGATCTCGGTGGTGCTGGGCGGGGCAATGGTGGCGCTCGGTCTGTCCACCGGCGCCTTCTTCCTCGCGATCATCTTCGGGCTGAACGTGGTGCGCGCGGTGGCGCAGATCTCCGGCTACTGGCGCGGAGAGCTTCCGCCTCAGGGGCCGAGCCACCCCTTCGAGCTCGCCTTCCTCCAGGCGCAGCAGCAGTTCGGCGAGGGGAAGCTCGAGCTCGCCGGCCCGCTGCTCAAGGCGCTGGGCGAAGAGGAGCTGCAGCCGCAGCTGCGCGCGCGGGTCCACGACCTGGCCGGGTGGGTCGCGGTGAAGCTCGGCGAAGGCCGGGCGGCGCTCGACCACTTCTCCCAGGTGCAGGGGCTGACCGTGGCGCCCCAGGCGCTGGCGGCGGCGTTCTCGCTGATCGGCGACGACGCCCGGGCGATTCCGCTATGGGACCAGGCGGCGCGGGAGTCGAACGACCCGACGCTGCTCCACGAGTGGGCCGGGGCGTTGATCCGCAACGACCAGGTCGAGAAGGCACGGAGCCACCCGGCGGTGAAGCTCGCGCTGGCGTACGCCGCGGCGGCGCGGACCTGGTTCGTCCGCAAGGACTACCTCCACGCCGCTGAGGCGAGCCTCGCCTCCTTCCGCGAGGAAAAGAACCCCGCACGGGCCTACGACGCCGGGTGTGCCTTCGCGCTCGCCGGCCGCCCTGACGACGCGCTGCGGATGCTGGAAGAAGCGGGCGCCAGCGGCGCCTTGAGGGCCGACACCGCCGAGTGGGACCCTGAGCTGGTCTGCCTGCGCGCCGACCCGCGCTTCACCGACTGGCTGCAGCGCCTGCGAAAAGTTCGGCGCGCGTGACCAAGGTGTGACCCCAGTCGGAGTTGATCAGCATCGACGATGCGATCCTCCGACACCGCGCAGCTGGCCTCCCAGGAAAAGATCGACTGGGTGAAGAGCATCCCCTTCTTCCTCGTGCACGCGGGCTCGTTGGCCGCGCTGTGGACGGGGGTGACCTGGCAATGGGTCGCGATGGCGGTGTTCTCGTACTACGTGCGGATGTTCGGCATCACCGCCGGCTACCACCGCTACTTCTCGCACCGCGCCTACAAGACCGGCCGGGTGTTCCAGTTTCTCCTCGCGCTGCTGGGGACGCTGAGCATTCAGAAGGGCGTGCTCTGGTGGGCGTCGCACCACCGTCACCACCACCGGTACTCCGACCAGGAAGAGGACATTCACTCGCCGGGCCTGCGCGGCTTCGTCTGGAGCCACGTCGGCTGGTTCCTCTCCACCCGCTACGACGAGACGAAGAGCGAGGGCATCAAGGACTTCGCCCGCTACCCCGAGCTTCTGTGGCTCGACAAACACTTCCTCGTCCCGCCGCTGACGGCGCTGGCGCTGCTGTTCGCGTTCGGCGGGCTGCCGTGGTTCGTCTGGGGCGGTCTGATCCCGACGATGCTGCTGTGGCACGGGACCTTCACCATCAACTCGCTGTCGCACGTCTTCGGCTCGCGCCGGTACCTGACGACGGACACCAGCCGGAACAACTTCCTCCTCGCGCTCATCACCTGCGGCGAGGGGTGGCACAACAACCACCACTACCATCAGAACACCGCCAACCAAGGCTGGTTCTGGTGGGAGGTCGACTTCTCGTTCTATGTCTTGAAGGCGCTCAGCTGGGTCGGGCTGGTGTCGGACCTGCGGCTGCCCTCGCAAGCCACCCGCGAGGCCCACCTGAAGTACACCGACGTCCAGCGGGCGCAGCTGAAGCTCGAGGCGCAGTTCGGGGCGTACGTCGCTCCGGGAGGCCAGCGCGAGGCCGAGCCGGTGTTCCCGATGGTTGGCCCCGAGCCGCTCGGCCTCAAGTAGGTTCCGGCCCGGTGAAACCGGGCGAGGCGCCAGTGCGTATCGATGGCGGAGCGGCGCTGCCCGACTCCGACGAGGCGCTGATGGAGCTGTTCTGCCAGGGAGACGCGGGTGCGTTCGACGCGCTCTTCAGCCGACACGCGCCCGCGGTGCGCGGGTACCTCGCACGGCTGGTCGGAAGCACGGCGTTGGCCGACGACCTGACCCAGACGGCGTTCCTTTCCCTGGTGCGCGCCCGGGGCCGCTTCACCAAAGGCGCGCGGTTCAAGCCGTGGCTGTACGCGATCGCCACCAACGCCGCGCGCGACAGCCGGCGGCGGGGCAAACACGAAGAGCTGACCGAGAAGGGCGAGCTGCCCCGCGACGCCGGCGAAGAGATGCAGGTGCGCGACGCCGGGTTGGAGAAGCAGGTGCGGGCGGCGCTCGAGCAGCTTCCCGAGGCGCAGCGGGAAGCGATTGTTCAGCACCGGTTCTCCGGCCTTTCGTTCGCGCAGATCGCCGCGGCCCAGGGCGTCAGCGAGTCGGCGGTGAAGGTGCGGGCGCACCGCGGCTACGAGCGGCTGAGGGTGCTGCTCAAGGGAATCTGGCCATGACCTGCCCGCGCCTCGACGAGGTGTTGTCCGCCGACGCCTCGGCCGACGCGCTCGCGCACGCCAGGCTCTGCCCGGAGTGTGGCCCTGCGCGCGCGGCCTGGGACGGAATGGGCGCCGTCGCCCTTGTTCCGAGCGGGGCGTTGGAGCGGGCGCGTGGCGAGGCGTTGAGCGAACTCAAGGCGCACCCAACGGCGCGCAGGTGGTGGGTGGACGCGCTGGTCCTCTTCGCGGTCAACCTCGCGGTGGCGACCGTCGCATTGAGCATGTTGGCGTGGACCGAGGTCCAGCACGACTCGCCTCTGAACCGTTGGGGAGTCGCGGCGGGCCTGCTGGTGCTGATCGCCGTCGGAGCCTGGTCGGCGATTCAGCCGGGGGTGCCGTTGGCGCGGCTTTCGACCCTGGCGTTCGCGGCGATGTTGATGGTGTGGGCGGGCCTGGGTGGCTCGGGCGTGGGCCCCGCGGGGCCGTTGCTCGGCGGCAAGGGCTGCGCCGGGATGGAGGTGCTTTTCGCGCTCGTGCCGATGGCGGTCGCGCTCTGGGCCACCTCGAGGTTCGCTTTCGACGCCAGCCGGGCGCTGGTGGGTGGCGCGTCTGTCGGCGCCACCGGGGCGCTGGTGCTGCACCTGCACTGCCCCAACGGGACGACGGCGCACCTGGTCGCGTTTCACGTGCTGCCATGGCTGGCGCTGGCGCTGATCGCCGTGGGCGTCCGACGGATGCTGCCCAGCAGATCCTGGGCGCCATAGCCTGGACGGTCAGGGCGCGGGGAGCACGACCACGTTGCTGTCGAAGTTGGTGGCGGCGATGCGGGCGAGCAGCCGGCCATTGACCGTCGCGCCCGTGCTGAGGGTGATCGACTGGTCGGCCATCACCGTTCCGAACATCGAGGAGGTGGAGCCGAGGGTCGCGGAGCTGCCGACCTGCCAGAACACGTTCTTCGCGTCGGCGCCGTTGATGAGGAAGACCTGCCGGCCCGAGGTGGTGTTCAGGGTCGTCGCCATCTGGAAGATGAAGACCGCGGTGGCGTCGCCCTTCGCGTCGAGGGTCAGGTCGCCGGAGCTGATCTCGAGCGAGCCGGTCGACTTGTACAGACCGGGAGCCAGGGTCATGCCGCCCAGGTTTCCGGAGACGCTGACCGGGCAGAGCACCCGCCCCGCCGCTTCGTTGTAGGCGGTGGTGAGGTCTGCGATTCCGGCCGCCGAAGCCGAATCACCAGAGTGCTGGGCGCCGATGACCACGCCCGGACCGAAGCCGGTGATTCCGGTGCCGGGGCTGACGCCGATGTCGCCGGTGATCGAGGTCGGCCCGGTGTTGGTGATCGTCGAGCCCGCGAGCGCCGCGAAGTTCGCCGCCGTGCCGAGGGTGATTGGCTGCTGGCTGCAGGCGGCGTTGTTCCAGCTCCAGACCTTGTCCGCCGCGAGCGCAACCCCCGCGGTGTCCTTGGCGCCGGTGGTCACGGTGGCGGTGTAGGGGAGGTTGAGGCCCATCGGGGTGGTGGGAGTGAAGGTGGCGGTGAGGGTCGCCGCGTCGTAGCTGACCGAACCCGGGACGTTGATCAGCCCCTGTTTGAGGCTGAACGTCGCGGGGGTGAGCGTGAGTGGATCCATGCCCTTGTTGAAGACCGCGCAGATCTGGGCAGTGGAGAGGACGCCGACCGCGCCGTTCAAGGGGCAGGTCGAGACGACGACCGGCGCCGCCGCGGTGCTGCCGGTGGTGAAGGTCCAGACGTAGTTCGCCGCGAGTGCGACACCGCCTGCGCTGGTCGCGCCGGTGGTGATCGTCGCGGTGAACAAGGTGCTCGCCGCGAAGTTGCCCGTCGGGTTGATGGTCGCGGTGTTGCCCGAGTAGCTGACGACCGAGGGGATCAAGGTCACGCCCTGCATCAGCGTGAACGTCGTCCCGTTGATGGTGGCGGCGTTCATCGCGGTGCTGAAGGTCGCGGTCGGAGAGAAGTTGATCGCCACACCCATCGCTCCGGGCGAGGGGGTCGTCGTGGTGACCGTCGGCGCCGCCTCGGTGGTGAAGGTCCACGTATAGGCGGCGGCCATCGCGGTTCCGCCCGCGCTCTTCGCGCCGGTCGAGATTGAGGCCGTGAAGACCGTGTTCGGCGCGAGGTCGGTGGTGGGATTGATCGTCGCCGTCGTCCCCGCGTAGGTGACCACGGCGCCGATGGCGGTCGAACCCTGCTTGAGGGTGAACGTGGTGGTGTTGATCGTCGTCGGATTCATCACGCTGCTGAAGATCGCTGTCGGCGAGGTGTTCGCCCGGACGTTCATCGCATTGGACGACGGAACCGTGGAGATGACCGTGGGAGCAAGGGCTGTCCCGCCGCCCGCGCCGCCGCCGACTCCAGTGCCACCGCCGACGCCACCGCCGACGCCAGTGCCGCCACCTGCGCCGCCGCCGACCCCAGTGCCGCCGCCGACCCCAGTGCCGCCGCCGACGCCTGCGCCGCCGCCGGTGCCAGTG
>JAYVRT010001148.1:0-2821 GCA_043776025.1 Archangiaceae bacterium
CACGAGGAGCAACGAAGTGAAGGCGAGCAGGACGGCTTGACGCATCGAGCCGCGGACCCTGCCACAGTCACCCGGGGAGCGCAGCATCGACGGTCTCCTTCAAGTAGCGCGCGGCCAGCGCGAGCGTGCGCGGCGCGCTGTCGGGCGTCGGGGTGAGCGAAGGCGCGACCTCCATCACGTCGCCTCCGAGCAGGCCCACCTCGCGGCCGAGCCGGCGAATGAGTTCCACCACCCAGTCGGGCTCGAGCCCAAAGGGTTCGGGAGTGCCTGTCGCGTCAGCCCACTTCGAGTCGGTGCCGTCGATGTCATTGCTGAAGTAGACGCCGCGCACGCCGGTCGATTTCACGTGCGCGAGCAATGCGTCGAGTTGCCCCGCCGGATCGGCGAGCACGTCCTTCGACCAGAACTGCCGCACCCCCGTGGTCGATTCCCAGTGCGCGCGATCGCGGCCCGAGGCGCGAATGCCCACCTGGGTCAGCCGCCCCTGGCGACCGAGCAGCTCATTGGCGTGCCAGCTCCAGGTGGCGAAGCAGTGCTTGATGCCCAGGCGCGTCTCGAGCAGGTCCGTGTGCGCGTCGGGCTGCACGATGCCCCACGGCTTCGGCGCGACGGCGGCCAGCGCCTGTACCGGCGGGAGCGCGGTGGAATGATCGCCGCCGAGCACGAAGGGCTTCGCGTTCGGGTTGAGCGCGAAGACGAGCTCGAACACCCGCCGCTCGATCGACAGCGGCGAGACCGGCAGTCGCCCACGCACCTCGTCACCGAGGTCGGGATACACGGCGCGCTGGCTGGCCTCGAGCTGGGCGGCCGAGAGCATCTCGTCGGACAGCAGCTGCGGCACCACGAAGACGTCGCCCAGATCGATCACGCCCCGATCAGCGAGATCGACGCCGTCGTCGAGGAGCGCGAGGCGAATGCCCTGGGGCCCGAGGTTGGCGCCGCGACGAAAACCCGCGCCGACGTCCGACGGCACGCCGACCAGCACGCCCTTCGCGGTGGGGATCTTCGCGAGCGCGTCGAGGAAGCGCTGCTTGACCTGCTCCGGCGTGGCCGCGTCGTAGAGCCGCTGCTGGAGCGCCTGCTGTTCGGCCTTGCCAGTGCTGACCAGATAGAGCCCGCCACCCGCGGGGCGCAGCAGCGTGGCCAGCTCGTCGAAGGGGCTCATGGCGCTCATCTAACAGCGACGCGGGGCGGGCGGCATCGGCTCAGAAGAACGAGCTCTTCGGCATCCAGCCGAGGGTGGTGCGCCCCCCCACGAACTCGACCCAGAGCCAGTCACCCTTCTGCTCGAGCACTCCGACCACGTCGCCGACCACGAGGAACGCCGTCTTCGGCTTCGCGGTGGAGGCGTCGCTGAAGAACTTCACCTTCTTCTCTTTCACCACCCTGAGTCCGATCCACGCCTTGGGTGTATCGATCTTGAAGGTCGCTGGATCTTTCGCGTCGGCGAAGTGCTGCACGTTCCAGCAGCCACCGTGCTCGTCCTTCAGCGTGAGCGTGAAGGCGTCGGTGCCCGTGATGGTGAGGCTGCCCACGATGCGCTCCTTCGGTTGCGCTGGGAACCAGCTCTCGACCTGCAGCGTGTCGCCCTTCGCGTCCCTGCCCTCGAACTGGAAGATGCAGCTGAACTTTCCCTCGCCGGTCGAGCTGCTGAAGTGCCCGGTGATCAGCTTCGTCGTTGGATCGCGCGCGAGGCGGACCTCGCCATAGACGCCCGGTTGAAGCGTGGGCTCAGCCGCCAGCGCGATCAAGATCATGAGCTGCGTCATCACCAGGCCGTCCGCATCCACACGGCGCGGAGGAGCGGAAGCGAGCGATCACCGAGCGTCTGTCGCCCGGAGATCAACGCGACCACCTCGACCCGCGTGCCGTTGGCGAAGTTGCCGCCCCACGACTTCTTCGGGGGAATGAAGAGGAACACCTGGCGCTCGCCGACCTGGATGATCCCGATGTTCTCGGTGATGCCCTCGCCCACGATGCCCTCGAGCAACACCGCGCGCCCCTCGGCCGCCTCCGGCGTGTCGAGCACAAAGAGATCCTTCGAGTTCGCGGCGAGCTTGAGGCTGGGCGCGTAGGCCGAGACCGCCTCCTCGAAGGTGGACACGTTGGTGCCGGGGGCCCAGGCCGCGGGGCTGCCCGTCTCGCGGCGGCGCATCAGCTCGGCGTCGGTCGCCTTCACTGCTTCGGTCAGGCCATCAGCGCGCACGCGGCGGCACTCGCGCTGCCGCTCGGCCCGGGCGAGCAGGCCGGTCTCGCTGAGCACGTCGAGGGTCTTCGCGCTCTCCCGCTCGAGGGCCACGCACGCGGACCAGCCCGCGAACATCGCCTGCGCTTCAAGGGTCAGCTCGACCTCGCGATCGGCGAAGCGCATCGACTCGGGCACCAGCGAAAGCTTCGTGCCGTCGACGTCGAGCGCCCCGTCGACGGCCTGGAGCGGCAGCGCCACGCCCTGCGCCGAGAGGAAGGTCATCGGCCCCGTCGCCGGCCGCTCGTTGCAGCGCGCGTCTTTCTGGCTGACCACCTGCTCAGCGCGCTGGGCCTCGACCTCTTCTCCAGTGCGCGCCCGCGCGATCAACCCGACCGCGAGCGCCGGCAGCCCGATGCCCAGGGTGATCAGGCTCGCGCCCTGGAAGTACTGGCGCAGCGAAGGCCCGTACCTTCCACTCGCGTCGATGAGGTTGGTGTCGGCCGAAGAGGCGACGGCGAAGCTCACCGCGAGCAGCACCGCGCTGGCCAGTGTGTTGGCGATGCCGGTCGACAGCGACGGCCCCGCGGCGCCCGAGGTGCGCTCGGTGATCTTCTCTTCGGCGTATTCCTCGAC
>JAYVRT010001149.1:0-2821 GCA_043776025.1 Archangiaceae bacterium
TCGAGCAGCACCAGGTGCGGGTTGCCCATGCTCACCGCGGTCGCGCGCAGCCCGTCGAGCCGCTGATCGACGAACGGCCCGCCGTGCGGCAGCGACGCCGCCTCGAGCCTCGCCGGCCCCATCGCCACGGTGATACGGCTCGCACTCGTCCCGGCCCAGTCGATCTGCGAGACGAGCACGCCCGCCCCGGTCTCCACCTCGAGCCGCGACGGGTGGTCGGGGCTCGCCTCGGCGAGGTGCTTCACCACACAGCGCAGCCCGTTGCCGCACATCTCGGCGATCGAGCCGTCGGCGTTGTGGACCACCATCTTCCCCGCGCCCTGGCCGGGGAGGATCGCCAGCACCCCGTCGGCGCCGATGCCGCGGCGGCGATCACACCAGGCGATCGCCGTGGCCGCGTCGAGATCGACGCCGCTCGGGCGTCGATCCACCACCACGAAGTCGTTGCCCAGGCCCTGGTACTTGAAGAACCGCTCCACAGGGCCTTCAATCCACTACATCGAGAGGCCGCCGTCGACGTCCACGGTGCGCCCGTTGAAGTAGTCGCACTCGATGATGAACTTCACCGCCACCCAGATGTCATCGGGGACGCCGATGCGGCCGACGGGAATGTTGGCGACCAGGGTGTCGCGGGCCTTCTGGTTCATCCCCTGGGTCATCGGGGTCTCGATCATCCCCGGAGCGATCGCGCCGACGCGGATGCCGTAGTTGGCGAACTCGCGCGCCCAGGTGACGGTGTTCGAGGCCAGCGCCGCCTTCGCCGAGACGTAGTTGCTCTGGCCCCGGTTGCCGTGGCGGGCGACCGACGACATGTTGACGATCACGCCGGGCTTCTGCTCCTTCTCCACCATCTTCGCGACCGTCTCCCGCACCATCATCGTCGCGCCGGTCAAGTTGACGCCGATCACCGCGTCCCACTGATCCTTCGACAGCTTGGTGATCGCGCCGGTGGTCTTGTCCTTCTTCACCAGCAGGCCGTCGCGGAGGATGCCGGCGTTGTTGATCAGGCCGTTGAGGCCGCCCATCTGCTCGTGGGCCCAGGCGACGAAGCCGACGCAGTCCTCTTCCTTCGACACGTCGAGCTTGCGGCGGTGAATCCCGGCGGGCAGCGCCTTGAGCGCCTCCTCGTTGACGTCGCCGGCGCAGACCTTGGCCCCCGCGGCGAGCAGCTGGGTGGCGAAGTAGGCGCCCATTCCCTGCGCGCCGCCGGTGACGATGATCTTCATGTCCTTCAGGTTCATGAGAAGCTCCGATGGGTAAAAGTTGGCCCGACCGCTTGAACCAATACCTCTACCTGATTCGTCAGCGGCCCGGCTACCGGAACATCTGGTTGGGCGCCATGGTCAGCCTCGCCGGCGACTGGTTCTCGCTGATCGCGCTCTACACGCTGCTGCAGGAGTACACCGGCAGCGGCGAGGCGATCGGCCTGATGCTCGCGGTGCGCTTCATCCCCGCGGCGATCTTCGGGCCGTTGAGCGGGGTGGTCGCCGACCGCTTCCCCCGCCGAAGGGTGATGGTGATCTGCGATCTGGCGCGGGTGGCGGTGGTCGCCGGCTTCCTCCTCGTCCGCTCGCGCGAGCAGGTGTGGCTGATCTTCGTGCTCACCTTCCTCCAGAGCTCGCTCACCGCGTTCTTCGAGCCAGCGGAGCAGGCGGCGATCGGCGGCACCGTCGAGCGGTCGGAGATCGTCACCGCGACCACGCTCCACGCGGCGACCTGGAGTGCGATGCTCGGCTTCGGCGCGCTCGCCGGTGGGTTGGTGACCGCGTGGTTTGGCCGCGACGCCGCCTTCGTCATCGACGCCTGCAGCTACGCCGTCTCTGCGTTCTTCATCAGCCGGGCGGCGATCCCCTTCCAGGCGCCCTCCTCGCCTCACACCGTGCGCCAGGCCTGGCTCGACTTCTGGGCCGGCCTGACGCTGGCGCGCACCGACCCCCGCGTCCGGCGGGTGCTCTGGGTGAAGACCGGCTGGGCGTTGGCCGGCGGCGGCGCGATTCTCCTCTACCCGGTGATGGGCGAGCGGGTCTTCTCCACCTCGGTGTCTTCGGCGACGGCGATCGGAGTCCTGCTGGGGATGCGCGGCGTGGGCGCGTTCCTCGGGCCCTTGATCGCGCGACGGCTCGGGGGCGACTCGGAGGCGTTTCTCCAGCGGGCGATCACCGTCTCCTTCTTCACCACCCTGATCTTCTGGCTCGGCTTCGCCTGGGCTCCGACGCTGCTGGTCGCGGCGGTGATGTTGACCTGCGCCCACACCGGCGTCTCGACCCAGTGGGTCTTCTCCACTTCGCTGATCAACCTCTGGGTGAAGGACGAGTTTCGCGGCCGGGTCTTCGGCCTCGACTTCATGCTCTCCACCACGGTGCTCGCCGCCTCGGCGTGGGGCACCGGGGCGGTGCTCGATCGCACCGATGCCAACCCGCGGCATTTGATGGCGGGCCTGGCGAGCCTGCTGCTGCTGACGCTGCTCGGCTGGTGGCTGCTCAAGCCCACCGGCCCTCAGCTCTCGGGGCCGTCGAAGACGCCGTCCCAGGTCTCGGGGGGCGGGATCGCCTGAAGCATCTCGCAGCGCTTGACGTAGCGGGTCGCGAGCGCGTCGGTGCCGAGCGCGGCCAGGGGGAGGAAGATCGTGCGGGCCTCGGTGAAGCGCCGCGCCCGGTAGGCGTCGAGGCCTTGCTGCCACTTCATCTGCGTCGCCTTACCGTCGGCCATCGTCTTCGCGTCGCCGAGCAGCTCGAAGATCCGAACCGGGGCCTCGCGGCGGTTGATCCGCACCTGATCCACCTCGCGGAAGACGTACCCCTCGCCGGCGGCCACCTGCACC
>JAYVRT010001150.1:0-9431 GCA_043776025.1 Archangiaceae bacterium
CCCAGCGAGCGCACGCAGACTCGGAGCTCGCGCTCGCGCGATCGATCGCAGAGCGCGCCCAGGCCGATTGGGAGGAGGGCGATGTCTTCGCCGCCTCGACGCTCGCGGAACAGGCGCTGACCCACGCCGACGTTCCGCTCGCCCGCGGCGTCCAGACGCTCGCGCGCCTCTCCGGGGTGCCCAGGCGCGGTTGGTCGGCGACGATCCCCGGAGGCTGCGCGGCGATCGCGGCGCGGGGAGGCGTCGTCGCCTGCGCAACGCTCGGCGGCGTGACGCTGTTCGACTCCGACGGCAAACAGTTGGCGACGCTCTCCACCGGGCCCAGCGGTTGGCAGCGCGCCGTCGTGTTTCTCGAGACCGGCCTGCTCGCCTCGGGCGGAGACGACCGCGTCGTTCACCTCTGGAACGTCAGCTCGCGTACCCGGGTCGGCGAGCTGACGGGTGCTGCGGCGGAGGTCCGGGTGTTGGCTCAGTCGAGCGCGGGGCAGGTGATCTACGCCGGGCTCCGCGACGGACAGGTGCTCCAGTGGAAGCGCGAGGGCGGGGCGCCCTCCGTGGTGAACCGCCACGTCGGGCCGGTGCGGGCGCTGGAGATCGGCGCCTTCCCCAGCGCTCCGGCCGTCGTCGCCTCGAGCGCGTCCGACGGCGTCCGCACCGTCGAGGCCGGCGCGACTGCCGAGCGCGCGCCACGGCTCGATCGGCTCGCCACCGCGCTGCGCTGGACCCCCGCGGGGCTGGTGGTGGGAATCGAGCGCGATCTCTTTCTCCTCTCGCCGGGCGCCGCGACCCGCTGGAGCGGCCACCTCGACGACGTCAACGCCCTGGCTTCCACGCGGAACTGGCCACTGCTGTCAGGCAGCAGCGACGGCACGGTGCGGGCCTGGGCCGACGGACGCACGGTGGCGCGGCTCTCGGGGTTCAGCGGGCCGATCTGGGCGCTCGCGGTCGACGCCGAGGCGACCACCGGCCCCGACCTCTACCTCGCGACGCGCGGGCGCACGCTCGAAGCGTGGACCTGGCCGCGCGACGGTCGCGCGCCCCCATTGCCGCTGCTGGGGCAGGAGCCGACGTCAGCGGCGGTCGCTCCGGACGGTGCCGTGGTGGTGGGCCTTCGGGACGCCTCGCTCCAGCGGTTGGTCGGGGCTCGAAACAACGTCGAGATCGCCGGCGCGCGCCACCAGGCGCCGGTGCGCGCGGTCGCGATCTCGGAGCACGTCGGCCTCTCGGGGGGTGACGACGGCCAGGTGCTGACCTGGAAGGACGGCGGCCCGGCGCGGGCGCTCGAGAAGCTCGAGGGCGCGCGGGTGCGGGCGGTCGCGGTCAGCCGAGGGGGCGAGCGCGCGGCGTGGAGCTTCGACGACGGCACCCTCGTCGTCTTCAGCCTCGAGTTCGGAAAAGAGATCTCCCGCGAAAAGGACGCGGTGGTGAACGCGCTCGCCTTTTCAGGCAACGGGGCCACGCTCGCTGCCGGCCGGGAGGACAAGCAGGTCGTCCTCGTCGACGCCACCACCGGAAAGGCGCTTCGGTGGCTTGAGGGGCACGACGGCCCAGTGGCCGCGCTGGCCTTCTCACCGGACGATGCGACGCTCGCGTCCGGATCAGCGGACAAGCGGGTGACGCTCTGGGAGCTCGCCACGGGCACGGCGCGCGCGCAGCTCGTCGCCTCCCGCGACCGCGTCGGCGCGGTGGCTTTCTCCGCCGACGGCGCCACGGTGGCCGCGGGCAGCGACGAGGGCTCGGTGTTTCTCTGGGCGACCGCCACGCTCGTGCTCGAGCGCGAGGTCCGACTTCACGCCGGTGACGTGATCGCTCTCGGCTTCGGCGTGGACCAGCGGTTGCGCGTCGTCGGGTCGGATCGCACCGTCCGGTCGCTCTGGGTCAACGAGTAGCAGCGCCCGCGGGGTTGCTTGATTCTCGAGGAGTGACCTCCGGAGCTTCCACTGTCCTCCGCCAGAGGACGGGTTGCGCTTTGCGTGCGCTCCACTGCGAGGCCCGCCGAGGCTCTCTCGTTCTCGCAAACTGTGAGAACCGCAGGGCGGCGGTGAATGGCGCGGCGGTTGCGATGGAAGGGTTCGTCGTTCAACCCGCACCCAACCGAAGAAGAAAAGGAACCGCGCACCATGAAAACCCCCGTGACCCGCATCGCCGCCAACACCGTTCGCCTCTCGAATCAGATCGCGAGGGCCGACACCGACCAGGACGGAAAGCTCAGCGCCGCTGAGGCGTCCGCGGCGACCGCCAAGCTGCCCGACAACGTGAAGACCCGCTTCGACCGCGCGGTGAAGGCTGGAGACGGCACCGTCGCCGGCACCCAGAATGCGCTCTCGAACGCCGCGGTGAAGGTCTTCGCCGCCGACCGCAACCACGACGGCTTCATCAGCGGCAAGGAGGCGAAGAGCCTGCCCAAGGGGACGCTCGAGCACTCGCTGGTGAACCGGGGCAACGACGTCAGCGTCAAGGGCCAGGAGAAGCGGGCGCTCCACGCCGGCGACATCATCGGGTCGGGGCTGAGCGCCCACCAGGTGGCGAAGCTCTCCGGTAGCGACCGCCCGGCAGACCGCATGGCGGCCCAGGCCTGGAAGGACGGCGGCGGCACCGTCGCCGGGGCGCGGGCGGAGATTGCCAAGGCGATCAGCCAGCTGGACCAGGCCGACGCCAACAAGGACGGGCGGATCAGCAAGACCGAGGCGACCGGGCTGCAGTCCGAAGCCGCCAAGACACTCTTCGCTCAGACCCTGGCGCTGCGCGGCCGGTGGTGAGGGCCGGTGAATTAACCGGCACGCTAATCGGCAAAATGATGTCGGTATTTAGTTGCTGTTAGTAGGCTTCTGCATAGATGGAAAATGACCCAAACAAACTGGTAAATAAATCGGCAAAAATGTCGTCCCCGAGCGGGTTCTCCCAGGCCCATCAATTCGAGCCGCTGCTGCCCCTTGACCCCGGCGGGGTGTTGGGGGCGAGATCGGCGGAGATCACCGCTCGGGCGACGGCGCTGACCGGCAAGGCCCACCCGAGGACGCGGGCCAGGCTGCGCGAGCTGCTGCGCTCGATGAACTCGTACTACAGCAACCGAATCGAAGGGCAGGGGACGCACCCGTTCAACATCGAGCGCGCACTCAAGCACGACTACTCGAAGCGGCCGGACACCGCACGCCTGCAGCGGATCGCGCTGGCGCACATCGAGGCGGAGCGGGACCTCGAGCGTGCGGCCGCACAGGGCCACGACCCGCTGGGGGCGGAGTTCGCGGTGCAGGCCCACCTTCAGATGTATCGCCGGCTCAGCGACGCCGATCGCACCACGCCTGACGGAATGATCGTCGTCCCCGGCGCGCTGCGGACCCGCCAGGTCCAGGTTGGGTTGCATCTGGCGCCGGTGCCCGAGGCGCTGCCGGTGTTCCTCGCCCGCTACGAAGCGGTCTACGGCGCTCCGGGTCCGCGCGATCAGCGGTTGTTGGTTGCCGCCGCGGCCCACCACCGCCTCGCCTGGGTTCACCCATTCCTCGACGGCAACGGGCGCGCGACCCGGCTGGTGACGCACAGCGCGTTGGCCGGGCTGAGCGAAGGCTTGTGGTCCATCGGCCGTGGCCTCGCCCGCAGGCGGGACGAGTATTACGAGCGGCTGCGCGACGCCGACTCCCCGCGCCGCGGCGACCTGGACGGGCGCGGAAACCTGAGCGAGGACGGCCTGCGGCGTTGGTGCGAGTTCTTCCTCGAAGTCTGTGACGACCAGGTCTCGTTCATGGCGCGGATGCTCGACCTCGACGCGATGAAAGATCGGCTCCTCGCGCTCACCACCTTCCGCGCCGCGACCGACGGGCGAATCCGCGGCGAGGTTGCGCTGCCGCTGCATCACCTCTTCGCCGCCGGCCCGGTGACCCGCGGGGAATTCAAGCAACTGACCGGGCTGGGCGACCGAACCGCGCAGACCCAGCTGTCACAGTTGCTCGAGGTGGGCTTGCTCGAATCCGAGTCGCCCCGGGGGCCAGTGAGCTTCGGGATGCCGCTCGACGCGCTGCAGTTCATGTTCCCCGAGCTCTATCCAGAGGCCTCCACCCGCGCCGAGGACTGACCAAGCTGATAATCAGGGCCGATGACCAAACCGGGGACCGCCGACCCAACGGGTACGTTTCGCCTGACGTTCACCCCTCCGACGTTCGACTCGCCGAAAGAGGAGCAACTGCATCGCAAGCAGCGTCTCGCGGCGACGTTCCGGCTCTTCGCCAGGTTCAACTTCGACGAGGGCGTCGCCGGGCACGTGACGGTCCGTGACCCTCTCGACCCCAAGACGTTCTGGGTGAACCCGTTCGGGATCGACTTCGGGCAGGTGCGGGTCCGGGATCTGATTCGCGTCGACCACGAGGGCAACACCGTGGAGGGCGAGCTGCCAGTGAACACCGCGGCGTTCGTGATCCACTCGCGCGTCCACGAGGCGAGGCCCGACGTGATCGCCGCGGCCCACGCCCACTCGATGCATGGAAAGGCGTTCTCCACGCTGGGCCGGCTGCTGGCCCCGCTGACCCAGGACTCCTGCGCGTTCCACAACGACCTCGGCCTCTTCGCCGACTTCGGCGGCGTCGCGGTCGAGCTCGACGAGGGCAAGCGGATCGCAGAGGCCCTGGGCGGAAAGAAGGCGGTGATCCTCCAGAACCACGGACTGCTCACCGTCGGCGACTCCGTCGACGCCGCGGCCTGGTGGTTCATCACGCTCGACCGTTCCTGCCGCGCCGAGCTCCTCGCTCGCGCCGCGGGAGAGCCGAAGCCGATCCGCCCCGATGCCGCCGAGCAGGCTGCGATGATCACCGGCAACCCCCTCGCCGGCTGGTTCCAGTTTCAACCGCTTTACTCCCGCATCGTCCGCGATCAGCCTGACCTGCTCGAGTAGGCGCTTCCAGCAACGCCGGCCACACGTCAGTAACCGAGTAACCGAGTAACCGAGTAACCGAGTAACCGAGTAACCGAGTAACCGAGGGACCCGGGTGACCCGGGTGACCCGGGTGGCCAGGGTGGCCAGGGTGGCCAGGGTGGCCAGGGTGCGCGGATGGCCAGGGTGGCCCGAGTGGCCCGAGTGACCCGGGTGACCCGGGTGACCCGGGTGGCCAGGGTGGCGCGAGTGACCCGGTGACCTGGTAACCGGGTCACCAACGGCCATCCGGGAGAGCCGGGCCCTCGATGCGGCGGCTGTAGAGTCGTGTGGTTGCTCATGGATAGGAGGGCAAACGCACAGCGCTGCCCGGTCGAACCCAATCGATCACTCACAGGATCTCTTCACAGGGGGGCTTCGGCAGGACCCGCACCACATGGTGAACCCGCGACGTGTGCTCAACCGACGTCGATGAAGCGCGCCCCCAGCATTCCGGCCATGACCTGGTGCGTCTGGGTGGTGCCGACCAGTTCGCACTTCGCCAGGTCAAGACCCTCCTTGAAGGCGAACTCCAACAGCAGGCCGGGAAGGGGCGGGCGGCACCAGCAGATGGGCGGGCCTCCGCCGTGGGTACAGATCGCAGCGCCGGGCACCGGGGTGTCCTGCCAGCCAAAGACCGATGTCGGCAGCTCGGACTTCGGCGCCTTCGCCAACGCTTCGAGCGCGACAAAACGACCGGCTGGTCCTGTGCGCGGCCTTCGCACGAACGGCCGGGTCTCGAGCGCGGTGAAGCCCTCGGCGGCGACCGGCAGCTCGAGGTCGCGGGCCATCCTCAGCAGCGCCGTCGGCGGGAGCGAGGTGTTGTCCTTGCCTCGCTTGAGCTCTTCCGGCGTCAGCAGCCGGGCGTGCGCCTCGAGCATCCGCCAGATCACGTTCACGTACGCCTCGTGAAGCGGGACGTCGATCCACACCCCGCGCGCCCCGACACCATGCTTCGCCGCGACCTCGAGCAGCGGCGCCCTCGACGCGCGCGACACGTAGGTGTTGTCGAGGACAAGCTTGCGCACGCCGGCCGCGAGCTGCCGATCGACGATCGCCACCAGGTCCTTGAGCGACGTGCCGAGCGCGTCGCGGTTGAGCCGCTGGTAGCCGCGCTCGACCCAGGCCGTCACCTCGGTGCTCTTGCCCGCGCCTTGCAGGCCCATCAAAAGCACCACTTCCCCCTGCACGGTCGGCGCACCACGCGCCCGGTTCACGATCGGCCGCAGGGCAGGGAAGGCGCTCCGCAGCTGTGAGAGGTCCTCTTCCATGAGCTGGAGCTTCCCCGCCGCGACGAGCTCAGTCGCAGCCGCCGGGCGGCGCGCCCCGGGAATCACCCAGATCGACGTATCGAGCTCCAGCAGCGCCGCGAGCGCGACCACCGCCGGCGGCGTTCCGCAGCGCGACGCTACCCGGCCGAGCACCGGAGAGCGGAGCAGCTTCGCGCTGTGCCGGGGCCCTCCCAGTGGGGAGTAAGCGAGGATCCGTAGCCCCAGCTCGAGGCAGCGGGCGACGACCCCGCTGCGCACCGCTCCGTCTTCGAGCGCGCTCCAGCCGAGCTCAACCGCTTCGATCGGCGCCAGCTCCATCGCCTGGTTCAGCTGTGCGAGGTTGACGTTGCTCACACCCACCGCTCGCGCCACGCCCTCGGCTTGCACCTTCGCCAGCGATCGAACGCTGGTCGCCCAGTCGACCGCTGGATCCGGCGAATGGAGCAGCCAGAGATCGGGCGGCCGCCCCAGCGCCACCGCCGAGGCTTCGGCATGCGCCCGCAGGACCGCCGCCCGGCCATCGGGCCGCCACTTGCCGCCGGGCCGAACCATGCCTCCCTTGGTCACCACGAACGCCCCGGTGCGGCCCCCCAGCGCCTTCGCCAACAGCCGCTCGTTGTGGCCCAGGTCGTCATCGCCGAGCCCGTACGCGTGCGCGGTGTCGAAGAGCGTCACCCCAGCGTCGAGCGCAGCGCGGATTGTCGCGATCCCGTTCGCCTCGTCACGCTCGGGCACCGTCGACAGCCGCATGCAGCCGAGTCCGACCCGCTGGCTCGCAACCGCCTCGTTCGTCAGTCCCCCCGAGCTCTTCTTCAATTTCGGTGACGGGCCAATGGGCACGCGCCCTCCGCGTTCCTCAGTCGAGATTGCCGCGATCTTGGGTCAACCAAAACCAAAGGGGTCAGGTGTTTTGATTTCGCAGGCCCTGCTCGAGGTGCGCCAACAGCCCCGCAGCGTCGAGGAAGATGAGCTTGATTTCCCCGAAGCGCAGCTGATCTCCACTCGCCACCGCGGTTCGGATGTTCTTCACCAGCTTGACCGCGTTGAGCCACGAGCCGTTCTTGCTCTCCGCGTCGACGACGTTCCATCCGCCGGTCTTGAGGTCTTGCTGGAAGTACGCGTGGAACCGGCTGATCGACACGTCGTCGATCACCAGATCGTTGGTGTCCACCCGGCCGAGTGTGACCCCCATCGCGAACGGGTTCTTGCTCCCTGGGGTCTTCTCCAGCTCGAACACCGCGGGCACGTCGGACCGCCACGGCTGGCCGGCCCCTCCGGCCTCGGTCGGAGCCCAGTGCTGCTCCGCCGGCTTGAGGTGCTGCTTCGCTTCCCACAGGAGCACCGGGTTCGCCACCCGGCCGACGAACCCCGCCGGGTTCGCGTAGAACAGCTGGATGTAGTGGGTGAAGTCGCGGCGCACCGGTCGTAAACCATAGACAGTCCCGCGCTAGAAGTAGAGCGCGAGGACCCGTCGGGCCGTCTGGTCCCAGGTGAACGTTGCCGCGCGCGCGCTGCCCCGCTGCACCAGCGCCGCGCGCGCCGCCGCGTCGTCGCTCAGCCGCGCCAGGTGCTTGCCCAGCCCAACCGCGTCGTCAGGCTCGACATAGAGCGCCCCGTCGCCGCAGACCTCGGGCAACGCCCCCGCGGTGGAGACGATCGTCGGCACCCCGAGCCGCATCGCCTCCAGCGGCGGCAACCCGAAGCCCTCGTAGCGCGAAGGGAATACGAACGTCCCCGCCCGCCGCATCAACGCGTAGAAGACCGGGTCCGCGAGGTACCCGAGGGCGCGCACGTCGAGGCCGTTCTCTTTGGCCCGCGCGAGCTCCGCATCGATCAACTGGCCGCCGAACCACCGTTGCCCGGCGAGCACCAACGTCGGTCGGCGCCCTTCAGCCCGCAGCCGCTCACAGGCACGGATCGCCAGCCCCACGTTTTTTCGGGCGTCGAGCGCGCCCGCGTAGAGGATGAAGTCCTTCGGCAGGCCGAGCGCGTCGAGCCACTGCCGCGTCGTCCGGTCCGGCGGCGGCACCCGGTCGACATGATCCACCCCGTGGTGCACCCGGTGCACCCGCGCCGGGTCGACGTCGAAGCGCTCGAGCAGGCTCCGCCGGGTCGTGTCGCTGACACAGATCACCGCGTCCGCCAGCTGGAGGCTTCGATGCAGCCACAGGCGGAACTGCCAGCGGTAGGCTGTGGAGACGGTTTGGGGCAACAGAATCGGAATCAGGTCGTGCACGGTGAGCACGAACCGCACGCCGCCGACGCGCTGGAGCGGGAGGTTGAAGTTGCTCACCGCATGAAACACCGCCGGCCCCTCGCGCTGGAGCAGGCGAGGAAGGGTGTCGAGGGTGAACCGCGTCCGCGATCGGGATCCCCGCGGCTGTTCCCCCGCCCGCCGCGCGCCCCAGCGCTCGACCTGGGCACCCTGGTGCTGCAACGCCTCGTAAAGGCAGCGGGCGTAGAGGCCAATCCCCGTGGTCGGCTCGTCCCACTGCATTGCGTCGAGAGCGATCCGCACCGTTTGCGCGTTTACAACGTTCCCACCTACACCGGCCCCTTGAAACGCAGAGGCACGTTGATCCACTGTCCGCCCCCTCATGAACTCTGACCGCCGCGCGCACACCCGTCACAGCGTTCGCATCCTGGTTCAGCACCACGAGAACACCGACGCCCCGTACGAGGTGGACTACGCGACCGACCTGTCGACCGGCGGTCTGTTCATCAAGACCCACACCGCGCCCACGCCGGGCAGCACGATTCACGTGCAGTTCGCGCCGGCGAAGGACGCACGGATGGTCGAGGCTTTCTGCCGCGTCGCCCGGGTCACTCCGCAAGGTGTCGCCGCCCAGTTCGTTCAGATGGACGAGTCGAGCGTCGAGCTGCTGCAGACGGTGCTCTCGACCTACGAAGGCTCGTTCATCTCCGCTCGCACCGCCGAGCTGCGGGCGTAGCCTCACCTCGAAGCTCCGCTGTTCGGGGTGAGTTGTTAGGGTGCGCCCAAGATGGAGGTGCACCAGCTCATCCCGCGCTTCACCCCCGGCGACGCGATGGGCCAGGCGGCCGTCGGGTTCGCGGCGCTGCTGCGGCGGCTCGGGCATTGCGGCGAGCTCTACGCGGGAGAGGTCGCGCCTGGTTACGACGCCCTCGTCAAGCCGGCCGCGAGGCTGCGCCCGCAGAAGGACGCGCTCGTCCTCTACCACCACGGGATCGCCTCGGAGTGGGCCGGCCGCATGCTTCACTTCAGCTGCCGAAAGGGCGTC
>JAYVRT010001151.1:0-9430 GCA_043776025.1 Archangiaceae bacterium
GCCGAGCAGGCCGAGGCGCTGAGGGCCGCCGGGCTGCACCGGATCAACGTCAGCCTCGACACGCTCCAGCCCACGCGCTTCGCGGCGCTCACCCGGCGCGATCTCCACGCCCAGGTCCTCGAGGGGATCACCGCCGCGAAGTTCCCCGGGGGCCTGAAGCTCGACGCGGTGGTGATGCGGGGCACCAACGACGACGAGCTGGTGCCGCTGCTCGAGTTCGCCGGCCGCGAGGGAGCCGAGCTGCGGTTCATCGAGTACATGGACGTCGGCGGAGCGACCCGGTGGAGCCGCGACCAGGTCGTCTCCCGCGCCGAGCTGCTGCAGCGGCTGGGCGCCCACTATGGGAAGATCGCCCCCGTCGCCTCCGACACCCGGGCCCCCGCCGAGCGCTTCCGCCTGCCCGACGGGCGGATCTTCGGGATCATCGCCTCCACCACCGCGCCTTTCTGCTCCGCCTGCGACCGGTCACGCCTCACCGCCGACGGGCGCTGGTTCACCTGCCTCTATGCCGAGACCGGGCTCGATCTGAAGCGCCCGCTGCGCGCAGGCGCGACCCCCGCCGAGCTCGGCCAGCTGATCGCCTCGACCTGGCGCCGCCGCAAGGATCGCGGCGCCGAGGTGCGGCTGGGCCTGCAAGACCAGCGGGCGCCGTCACACACGCCCAACGAGCTCCGCGCGGATCCGCACCTCGAGATGCACACCCGCGGGGGGTGAGGGCTCTGGTAAAGCGCGTCGGATGATGAAGGACTTCATCGAAGAGCTGACCTGGCGGCGGATGCTTCACGACAGCGTCCGCGGCACCGACGCGCTGCTGAAGAAGGAGCGCGTCACCGGGTACATCGGCTTCGACCCCACCGCCGACTCACTCGGCGTCGGCAACCTGGTCCAGGTGATGACCCTGCTGCACTTCCAGCAAGCCGGCCACCGCCCGATCGCGCTGATCGGCGGCGCCACCGGAATGGTCGGCGACCCTTCGGGCAAGTCCGAGGAGCGCAACCTGCTGTCCGAGGACTCGCTGCAGCACAACCTGGCCTGCCAGAAGAAGCAGCTCGAGCGCTTCCTCGACTTCTCGGCCACCGGCGGCGCCGAGATCGTCAACAACTACGACTGGATCAAGGGCCTGTCGTTCCTCGAGTTCATCCGTGATGTCGGCAAGCACATCACCGTCAACTACATGATGGCGAAGGACTCGGTGAAGAAGCGGATCGGCGGCGAGGACCGCGACGGCATGTCCTTCACCGAGTTCTCCTACCAGCTGGTGCAGGGCTACGACTTCTACTGGCTGTGGAAGAACAAGGGCGTGAAGCTGCAGATGGGCGGGTCTGATCAGTGGGGCAACATCCTCACCGGCGCCGAGCTGATCCGCCGCAAGGAAGGCGGCGACGCCTTCGCGCTCACCACCCCGCTGATCAAGAAGGCCGACGGCACCAAGTTCGGCAAGACCGAGAGCGGCAACGTCTGGCTCGACCCGAAGCGAACCTCGCCCTACGAGTTCTACCAGTTCTGGCTCAACGCCTCGGACGAGGACGTGAAGGCCTTCATCCGGATCTTCACCCTCTTCGACCGCGCCACGGTCGAGGGCCTGGAGAAAGAGCACGAGGCCGCGCCCCAGCAGCGGGCGCTGCAGAAGTCGCTGGCGAAGGACATCACCACCCGCGTCCACGGGGCCGACGAGCTGAACACGGCGATCGCCGCGACCGAGGTCCTCTTCGGCAAGGGCACGCTCGACCTGCTGCGCGAGCTGTCGGAAGAGCGCTTCGTCCAGGTCTTCGTCGGGGCCGGGGTGCCAGTCGCCGAGCTGCCGCGCGAGAAGCTCGCCGGCGCCGGACTGCCGGCGATCGAGCTCGTCACCGAGGCGAAGCTGGTGGCGAGCAGGGGCGAGGCGAAGAAGCTGATCCAGGGCAACGGCCTGGCGATCAACAAGGAGAAGGTGAAGGAAGGGGCGCTGGTCACCCCGGCGGCGCTGATCAACGGCCGCTACCTGCTGCTGCAGAAGGGCAAGAAGGACTACTGCCTGGTCCAGATCGTGGGCTGATCTCTTTGAGGATCGCCTTCGCTGCGGCCTTAGGATCCGCTGCCTCGTAGATCGGCCGGCCGATCACCAGCAGGTTCGACCCGGCGCGCACCGCGGCGGCGGGCGTCTCCACCCGGGCCTGGTCTCCCTGCGACGACCCCGCGGGCCGGATCCCCGGGGTGCAGAGCACCGCGATCGGCCCGACGATCACCCGCAGCGAACCGACCTCGAGCGGCGAGCACACCAGCCCGCCCACCCCTGCCCCTGCCGCGAGCGCCGCCAGCCGCCCGACCTGGGTCGACGCCGCGTCCGGCACCCCCGTGGCCTTGAGCGCCGCGTCGTCCATCGACGTCAGCACCGTCACCGCCAGGACCACCGGCGCCGCCACCTGGGCCTTCTCGGCGCCGCGGTTGGCCCCGCGCACCGCGGCCTCGAGCATCGCCTTGCCGCCCGCCGCGTGAACGGTGAGGTAGCCGACCCCGAGCGCGCCGGCGCGGGCCGCCGCCAGCTCGACGGTGTTGGGGATGTCGTGGAGCTTCAAGTCGAGGAACACCCGGGCGCCGAGCTCCGCGAACGCCTTCACCGCGGCCGGGCCATGCTCGACGAAGAGCGACAGCCCCACCTTCGCCACCCCGATGAACGGGGCGACCAACCGGTACACGGCGAGCGCCTCGGGCAGCGGAAGATCCGCCGCCAGGGCGAGCCGGTCGCGGCTCACTTCAGCTCGGCGTCGATCGCTTCCTTGAAGGCCTCGATCGGCTGCGCGCCCGAGAGCATCGTGCCGTTGATGAAGAACGCCGGGGTGCCGTTGACGCCGACCTTCTTGCCCGCCTCGATGTCCTCGTCGACGGCCTTCTTCATCCGGCCCGACTCGAGGCACTCGCTGAACTTCGCGGCGTCGAGGCCGAGCGTGGTCGCGGTGGTCTTGAGCATCTCCGGCTCGAGCTTCTGCTGGTCCTTGAACATCGCGTCGTGCATCTCCCAGAACTTGCCCTGCTCGTTGGCGCAGAGCGCGGCCTGGGCGGCCTTCGGCGCCTTGTCGTGGAAGTCGAGGGGGAACTGTCGGAACACCAGGCGCACCTTGCCGGCGTACTGCTCCATCACCTGGTCCACGGTGCCGATCGCCCGGCTGCAGAAGGGGCACTGGAAGTCGGAGAACTCGACGATCGTGACCTTGGCGCCTTCGGGCCCCTTCGCCGGCCCCTTGGCCTCGACGACCTTCTTCGGCTTCGCCGGCTCTTTGAAGGTGATGGTGACGTTGGCTTCCTTCTTCAGCGCGTCGAACACCTTGGTCGCGACGTCCTTGCCGCGCTGCTGCTTGAGGTAGCCGATGAGCTGGGGGCGGATCGTCTCCAGCGTCGAGCCCGGGGGCATCTGCGCCTGGTTCTTGGCGAAGAACTCGTTGATCTCCTCCTCCGACGGGTCGGGGATCTTCGACTCGATCTCCCCCTTGATCCACTCCTCCTCTTTGACGCCCTTCTTCGCCGCCTCGGCCTTCACCAGCGCCTCGAGGATCAGCCGGTCGATCGTCTGCTTGCGCGCCTGGAACTTCTTCTTGTCGAGGTCGGCCAGCTCGTCGGTGATCGCCTCGTCGACCTGCTTCAGGGTGATCTTCGTGGCGCCGGCGGGCCCGTAGGTGGCGACGACCATGTCGGCGCTCTCGCCGGCGGCGTTGGAGCTGGCCCCCTTGCTGGCGCTGGTGCACGCGCACGCGAGGGCGAAGAAGCCGGCCGCGAGGGCGGCGAAGAGAGAACGCGGGAAAGAGAGAGTCATGGGTCAGCGGCTATATGCGCTGACCCAAAGCCGCGCAACTTCGAATCAGGCGGTGTGCGGGGCGAGCACGCCGGCCAGATCGTGCAGCTCGAGATCCAGCTGCTCGACGTCGCGCGCCCGGGCCTGCACCACCTCGTAGTTCGAAGGATCCGAGAGGACCTTCATCACCAGCCGGTGGTTGAGCGCGTGGCCGCTTTTGTAGACGGTGAGGTGGCCGATCACCGGCCGGCCCATCAAGGCCACGTCGCCCAAGGTGTCGAGCAGCTTGTGGCGGACGAACTCGTCGGGGAAGCGCAGCCCCTCGGGGTTCAAGATCGAGAACTCGTCGACGACGATCGCGTTCTGCAGCGAGCCGCCGCGGGCCAGCCCGTTGGCCTGCAGCTTCTCCACGTCGCGGAGGAAGCCGAAGGTGCGCGCGCTGGCGATCTCCTTGGCGTAGGTGCGGTCGGAGAACTCGAGGCCATAGGTCTGATCGGAGATCAGCGGGTGCTTGAAGTCGATGGTGCAGTCGATGCGCAGCCGCTTCGACGGGGCGATCGTCGCGCGCTTGTCGCCGTCACGGACCGTCACCGGCCGGCGGATGATGAGGAAGCTCTTCGTCTTGTCCTGGACTCGGATCCCCGCCTCATTGACCAGGGCCGCGAACGGGGCGGCGCTGCCGTCCATGATCGGGACCTCGGGGCCGTCGACTTCGATGCGGGCGTTGTCGATGCCGACGCCCGAGAGCGCCGACAGCAGGTGCTCGACGGTGCCGACGGTGCACTGATCGCGGCCCAGCGTGGTCGCCAGCGTGGTCGAGACGACGAACTCGGCGCGCGCCGGCACCGACGGCTTTCCGGGAAGATCGACGCGAACAAAGACGATTCCGGTGTCGGCCGCCGCCGGCATCACCCGTAGCGTCACCGGGGCACCCGAATGGAGCCCCACACCCACACACGAAGTGGGCCGCTTGAGAGTGCGCTGGAAGAAGGTAGTGCCGGCCATAATTGTCGTGGTCGTGATGCGGCGCGTCTTAAGAGCAACCGATATGCCACGAAAATAGCAGCAAGCCACGGAAAACCATGCGGAATTCCTCGGTGGTGCATCGGTACACCACCCAATTCTCTGAAAACCCCGACAAAGATGCCGTGAGTTTTCGAGGGGTTGGAAGTGTGGCAAACCGCTACAAAAGCACCGCCTGACCCTTCGGCGGCTTCTTTCCGAAGTACTCGAAGGCCCTCAAGGTCGCCACCCGGCCCCTCGGCGTTCGATGAAGAAAACCCTGCTGAAGCAGAAAGGGCTCGTAGACGTCTTCGACGGTGTCCCGTTCTTCGCCGACGGCGGCGGCGATCGTCTCCACGCCAACCGGACCGCCCGCGAACTTCTCGATGATCGTCAACAGCACCGCGCGATCCATCTTGTCGAGGCCGTTCTCGTCGACGTCGAGCCGCTTCAAGGCCGCGGCGGCGAGCGCGAGGGTGATCTTCCCATCGCCCTCGACCTCGGCGAAGTCGCGCAGGCGCCGCAGCAAGCGGTTGGCGATGCGGGGGGTGCCGCGGGCCCGCCGGGCGATCTCCTTCGCGCCCTCGAGCTCCACCGCCACCCCGAGGATCTGCGCGCTGCGCAGGAGGATCCGCTCGAGCTCGGCGGGGGTGTAGAACTCCAGCCGTTCCTGAATCTGAAACCGGTCGCGCAGCGGCGAGGTGAGCAGGCCAGTGCGGGTGGTGGCCCCGATCAGCGTGAACGGAGGCAGCTCGATCTTCATCGCCCGCGCCGCCGGGCCGCTGTCGATGGTGACGTCGAGCCGAAAGTCCTCCATCGCCGGGTAGAGGTACTCCTCGATCGCCGCCGCGAGCCGGTGGATCTCGTCGATGAAGAGCACGTCGCGCGGCTGAAGGTTGGTGAGCAGCCCGGCGAGGTCGCCCTTCTTCTCCAGCGCCGGGCCGCTGGTGACGTGGAGCCCGACCCCGAGCTCGGCGGAGATGATGTGCGCCAGCGAGGTCTTCCCCAGGCCCGGCGGCCCGGAGAAGAGGCAGTGATCGAGCGCATCGCCGCGGCCCTTGGCTGCCTTGACATAGACCTTGAGCTTGTCGACCACCGCCGTCTGCCCGACGTAGTCCGGAAAAGTCTTCGGGCGGAGCGACGCCTCGAGCCGGACCTCGTCGGTGGCCACGGAGGGACTCAAGGACTCGCTGCGTGCCATCGGGGCCGGAGGTTGTAGCATGCGCGCCCATGCGGAGAGTCGGAGTGCTGGTGGGGGTCGCGATCATCTGCGGCGGGTGCATCACCCAGCGCTCGCTGGTGATCGGGCAGATGGCCTCGGCGGTCGGCAAAGGCGGCGCCGATCTCAACGTCACCACCGGGCTGATGTACGGGGCTCAGACCGCGCCGCCCTTCAACTCCACCGACGTCGGGGGGATGCCGCTGTCGAACCAGGGCTCGGGCAAGGGCCTGTCGGTGCCGTGGTTCGAGGCCAACGCCAACTACGGGCTCACCGAGCACATCGGCCTCAACCTCCACATGAGCCCCGCGGGGCTCCAGCCGGGCGCCAAGTTCACGCTCAACCGATCACCGATCGCCAGCATCGCGCTGCTGCCGCAGATCGGCCTCGGCTACGGCTCGACCGGGAACAGCACCTTCGTCGCCGACCAGACGGGAACCCAGACCGAGGTCAACCCCACTTCCCAGACGCGCTTCATCTTCACCGCCGGCCTGAAGGTGCTGATCTCGCACCGCTCGGGCTTCTTCACCGGCCTGGGCTACGACTTCTACTTCACCCGGTCAGCCGCCAACGGCACCACCGGCAGCGGCTCGACGGTGCAGCTGACGCAGACGATCACCAGCTCGATCGAGCACCTGATCGGCGCAGGGGTGGGCTTCTCGGTGGCGGTGGGGATGGTCAGCATCCGTCCGGAGCTCGACTTCGCGGTGATCCCCGCGATCTCCACCACCAGCCAGTCGGGCAACGCACAGTCGGTGGGCGCGTCGGGCGGGTTCGGCTACGCCTTCCACTTCGGCTTCGGGTTCGCGCTCACCACCCCGCCCAACCGCAAGGATGCAGGCGCCGAGGAAGATGAGAAGAACGTCGGCTCCGAGGGTGAAGAGAAGCCGGAAGAAGATGCACCGCCGCCCAAGCCGAAGAAGCGCGACGATGACGACAACTAGAGAGGCAAGAACCCAGGATGAAACTCGAAGTCTCCGCCGAGATCCCCTTCCCCCGGATGCAGGTCTTCACCATCTACCGGGACAAGCTGCCTGGGCTGGTGAAGTACCTGCCCAACGTCCGCAGCATCACCCAGGTCTCGCGCGCCGAAGAGGGCACGACGATCAAGATGCTCAACCGCTGGCAGGGCGGCGGCGACATCCCGGCCGTGGTGCGGAAGTTCCTCTCCGAGGATCTGCTCCAGTGGGACGACCACGCCACCTGGCACACCGACAAGATCACCTGCGACTGGCGCACCATCGTCCCCTCCTTCAAGGACGCGGTCGATTGCGCCGGCAGCAACCGCTACGACGAGCTGGGGCCGAACCTCACCCGGCTCACCATCGCCGGGCACCTGAACGTCGACGCGAAGAAGGTCAAGGGCGTGCCCGGCTTCCTCGCTGGCACCATCGGCCCGGCGATCGAGGCGTTCCTCGTCAACTCGATCAAGCCGAACCTCATCTCGGTCGCGAAGGGCGTCGGCGACTACCTGCGGGCAAACCCTGCCGTCGCGGCGGCCTCCGCCCCTTCAGCCCCGTAGGACCTTCAGCGCCTCGCGGAACTGCAGCTCGAAGCCGGCCTCTTCGCCCACCCGTTCGGCGGCGGTCTGGGCGGCGTTCTGCGCCTGCAGCTCTTTGTAGCCGAGGTTGATCAGAGCGGAGATCAGGTCGCTGCCGGGCGCCGGCTTGCGGGTGCCCGAGGGCACAGGCTTGCCCTCCAGCGACAGGAGCTTCACCTTCTCTTTGAGCTCGAGCACCAGCCGCTCGGCGGTCTTCCGGCCGACGCCGCGGATCTTCGTCAGCCGCACCACCTCCCCCTTGGCGATCGCGGCGATCAGCTCGTCGACGTCGAGCCCACTCATCACGTTGAGCGCCATCTTCGGGCCGACATGGGAGACCGAGGTCAACAGGAGGAACAGCTCTTCCTCGGTGCGTGTGAGGAACCCGAAGAGATCGAACGCGTCCTCGCGGACGACGGTGCGGATCCGCAGCGAGGTGGCCGCGCCGAGCTCCGGCAGCTTGCTCAGCGCCAGCAGCGAGAGGTTGACCCGGTAGCCGACGCCCTGGACCTCGACCACCGCGTCGGAGGCGTTCTTCTCGGTGAGCAGGCCCTTCAACGACGCAATCACCGGGCGGCCTCGCGCCGGTAGGACGGGACGAGCCGGGAGGCGAACGCCGCCAGCGCCGCCTTGCGGTGGGGCGTCTTCTTCGCGCCGACGGGGGTGAGCCCGATCCGTGCGTAGCTCAAGTGGCACAGCGCCACCGCCAGCGCGTCGTAGGCGTCGGCGCGCTCGAGCTCTGACTCGATCTTCAGCGCCGCGCAGACCATGCGGCTGACCGCGTCTTTGCCGTCGTTGCCCCCGGCGCCGACCGCGCGCTTCACCCGCGCCGGCGCGTACTCGTGCACTTCGAGGCCCGCCTGCGCCGACATCAGCAACGCTACGCCGCGGGCGTGACCGAGGATCAGCGCGCTCCGGGCGTTCTTGTGGCTGAAGACGCCCTCGACCGCGACCGCGTCGGGGCGGAAGGCTTCGACCGCCAGGGTGAGCTCGACGAAGATCACCTTGAGCCGCTCGGCCAGTGGGCCCGAACCGGCGCGAATCACCCCGTGGCCGACGTGCAGCAGCTTGCCTTGCTTCTCTTCCACCACGCCGTAGCCGAGGTATCGGCTGCCAGGATCGATTCCGAGTACGCGCAAGTGTCGGGGCTCCCCTCGAGCAACCAGTGAACAGATGTTTACCCCCACCCGTCCGCCCCGTCACGTTTTCTGCTCAGGGGGCCGCGGCTGGCGCAGCCGGTGACCGCCTTGTGGTGCTGGGTCTTCGACCCGCGATGGTGTCGAACGGGTCCTACCGCTTCAGCAGGGCCTTCGCTTCGTCGGCGAACGTCCCGTTCGGATCCTGGTCGAGGTACTTCTGGATCTCCTCCTTCGCCTCGGGCCGCTTGTTGGCGTCGATCAGGATGGTCGCCAGCAGCAGGTGGGCGCGGGCCATCTTCGGATCCAGCGCGAGCACGGTGTTCGCCGCTTCCCCAGCCCCGGCGGTGTTGCCGGTGTCATAGCGGGCGAGGCCGAGCATCAGCCAGGCCTGGGGGGAAGACGAGTCCACCGTGACCAGCTCCTCGAGCGCCTTGACCGCCTCATTGAGCTTACCGGTGTCGTAGAGCCGGGTCGCCTCGACGAGCGCAGCCGAGGTGTTGAGATCGCTCACCGGTTCCTGAAAGGTCGGCTCGAGCGGCTGGACGTCGACGGTCGGCGCGGCGGGGGCTTCGACGAGCACCGGAACCGCGGGGGTGGCCGGCTCGTTGGGGGTCTGGGCCAGAAGCCAGGCGGAGATCGCGGTGCCCATGATCAGCAGGCAGGCGACCAGCAGTCCGCCGAAGCGAGCCGTCTCGCCTTGCGTGTCGCGCGCCGCGGTGGTGATGCCGAGCACCGCTTCGGAGATCGGAGCCTGGACCGCCGGC
>JAYVRT010001152.1:0-9425 GCA_043776025.1 Archangiaceae bacterium
CTCGTAGGGCCGGTTGATGTACTGGTAACAGCGCAGCTTGGGAGTGCTCATGACCTCACCATAAGCACGCAGGGTGCCAGCGTCAGGCGACTTCAACGCGACCGCTGGCGTGGAAGTGGAGGGGCATCGGATGCGGTTCTTGATGCAACCGCTGCGGGCCGACGCGGGCCGCGCAGATCCTGCACCTGCGTCTTCAATGCCCCCGGCAGTCGGGTCGAAGCATCGGCGCCATCCCCACCATCCACGACGCTCCAGCGGCGAGGAAACAAACCGCCGCCACTGTCATCCAGGTGAGGTACCGCGGGGTGTCGAGCTGCATCGCGACCCGCGCGGCGAGCGCCGCCGCGGTCAGCCCGGCGAGCGCCCAGGTCGCCTTCGGCCACGCCTGCAGCCAATCGGTGCGCCCGCCGTGGGCCGCGACCACGTGCTGGCCGATGGCCATCGCGAGCAGCCCGAAGCCGCAGAGGAAGATGACGTGGAGGCCCACCGAGCGCTGCTCGGGCCAGAGGGTCAGCAGCGCGTAGCCGAGGGGAAGACACCAGGCCGAAAGCCACGCCACCCTGCGGTTCAACCCGGGCTGGGTCGGCCACCTCCACAGCCGCGCGCCGCCGACGAGGACGATCAAGGCCACCCCCAGCCGCAGGCCGTAGCCGAAGCGGGGCGAGAGCGGCGTCATCGCCTGGACCACGAAGCTTCCGGCGAAGGCGACCGCGAGCGCGACCTGGACCCCGTGGGCCGCGCCCGACGAAGCCGGCCGCGGTGGCTCGGCGCGCGTCACCACCGGTACCAGCATCGCGCCGATTCCCATCACCAGCGCCGAGACCATCCCCTCGAGCACCAGCGCCCGGCCCAGGTCGTGGAGCGGCCAGTAGCCGGTAATCAACGCGCCGACGATTCCGCACAGCAGGCCCAGTGGAATCCAGACCAGCGACGGCGGCAGCACCGCCGCGCTCTTCATCCTCCACGCTCGAGAGATCGCGAACTGCAACAGCAACCCCAGCTGGAGCAGCCAGAAGGCCTGGGAGACCGCCCAGCGCTCCTGCGCGGCGAAGAGCGTCAGCAACAGCGGGCAGGCGGCTGCCATCGCCAGCTGCCACGCCGCTGGCGGGCCGGACTGGGTGCGCCGGGGAATGAAGGTGAAGAGGAAACCGGCGACGAAGCAGCCGAGGAAGCCCTGCACCTGCACCATCGCGTGGAAGATCGGCCGGAACACCGGCGAGAGCCCGAGCGAGAAAGACAGCCATTGGCCGACTCCCACCCAGCTGAGCAGCACGCCCAGCGGGAAGAACAGCCGGTAGGGGTCGGTGCGCAACGCCGAGACCGCGGGGGCCGGGACCACGGGGGCAGCGTTGATCTTCAGCTCAATCACGTCGGCTCCTGGTGCTCTGTTAGAAGAATCCGTAGCGCAGCGCCGCCGACATCCCGACCCGGCCCTGGCGGTTGGCGCCAAAGCCTAAGAGAAATAGACCGCTGTCCACGCCCGCCTGCACCGTCCAGTGGGGGCTGAACTTCCACGACAGCGACGGTGAGATTGCGAGCAGCCGGGCGTCCGAGCCTCGCACCGCGACGCCGTCGAGCTCGAGCGCGCCCTCGAGGGTGAAGCTCGCCATCAGGCTGAGCACCAGCCCAGGGGTCAGCTCCCGCCCAGCGGCGAGCGAGACGTCGAGCAACGGCCCGAAGCGCTGGGTAACGCCGGGCAGGTAGCTGTCCATCGGCAGCGGCACTGTCGCTCCGACGTTCAGCTGCAGGTACCAGCGCTCGAGCACTTCTTCGAAAGTGAACGCACCGGAGAGCGCCCACGCCCCCCGCCCGGTGACGTCGGAAGCGAGGAGCGAGCGTGAGGCAGACATCGGCCGCCCCAGCGGCAGCGTGACCCCGGCGTTGAAGGCGATGCCTGGCAACCACCCGTGCTCGCCGATGCCCGCCAGCTCCAGCCGCAGCCCGAGCGCGCCGTCGCCCGCACCGGCGCCGACCTCGGTCAGTCCGTCGGCGCTGCGCCGGTTGAGTAGCCACGGGACCTTGCCCGACAGCTCGACCCCGCTGTGCAGCGCCACCACCGCGGCCAGCTGCGCCCGAAGCTCGACGTCGGAGGTGCCCCGGGCGTCACCGACGAAGCGGCCGTTGGCGTCCCACCAGCCGATGCTCGGCGAGACGCCCAGGCCGCTGATCGCCGCCGCGTCTTCCCACGGGGAGAGCCGGCCGATGCCGAACGCGTTCGCCGACAGACAGCACGGGCTCGCCTGCGCCGCGCTCGCGCCCAACGCCAACGCGGCGGCCAGCGCGGTCCACCTCAAGGCGAATCCACCGTCAGCGTGAGGCTGGCCTGCAGCGCGGCCTTCGACGCCGCCGCCGTCACCACCCAGCTGCCCGCCATCGTGAAGTTGACCGCGTCGGCGACGTACTCGCCGCCGTCGAGCTCGCGCACTTGGGGGGAGGTGGCGGCGTGGCCGTGCGCCACCATCACCACCGTCACCACCACCTTCGCCCCGGTGACCGCCACCCCATTGGGATCCTTCACCGTGATCCGCAGCATGTTGCCGAGGCGGGTCAGCGGCGTCTTGTCGAACGTCGCACCCACCAACAGCTGGGCGTCATGGCCGGGGCCGATGGGCGGTGCGTCCGCGGGCCCACAGGCGGCGAGCGCGGCAATCATCGGAAGGCACAAGGACAGTCTCATCGGGAGCTCGCGGTTGAGGGCGCGCGCTGGGTCTCGCGGCCGTGGGACTGGAGCAGCAGGGCCCGCCGCCCGGCGTCGGCAGGCACGTCGGGCGCGTCTTGCACCGACGTCAGGTAGGCGAGCACGTTCTGGATGTCAGCCGGGGTCAGCTTCATCAACACGCCCTCGGCCTTGTCGTCTTCCTCGTGCACCCGGTCGCCCCGCCGGTACGCCTCGACCTGGCGCAGCAGGTAGTTGGGGTACTGGCCGGCGAGCCGCGGGAACGGCCGGGGCGGCTTCCCGCGGCCCGTCGTGCCGTGGCAGCCGCCGCACCGCTGCCGCATCAGCTTCTTGCCCGACTCGAGGTCTCCCTCGACGCGCGGCACCACCAACACCTTCTCCATCGCCACCAGCCGCTCGAGGGCGGTCGCCGATTCCTTGAACTGCGGCGCGTGCGTCGGCAGGTCGATGGCCGCGAGGTAGGCGGCGACGTCCTTCATGTCCGCCTCCGACAGCTCGCGGGGTTCGGTGTAGGGGAACATCGGAAGGTTGTTCCGGGTGCGCTTCTGAAACGACTGGAGCTGGGCGATGAGGAACGCCGGGGGCTGGCCGGCGAGCCGCGGGTACTCGCCCTGCTTCCCGCCCTCGCCGTTGGCGCCGTGGCAGGCGGCGCAGGTGCCGTAGACGTCCTTGCCGTTCGCGAGATCCTGCGCCGAGGCGGCGCCGGCGGCGAGCAGGCAGGCGAGGAGGCTGACCTGGGTCAGAGGCAACACGGCGGGCTCAGACGAGGTCGCCGCGCCGGAAGACGAAGTAGCCCAGGCCCGCGGCGAGCGTCCCCAGCAGCGTCGGCCAGATCATCGCGTAGGCGATGAAGCCGGGGCCGCCGAAGTAGTCGTAGATGACGTACGCCGCCGGGCCGAAGACGACCAGCTGCGGGTCGAAGAGCATCAGCGCCCCGGTGCGGAACACCTGCAGCGGGTTGAGCAACGCGATCGCGACGATCACCTCGGGGCGGATGTGGCCCTGAATCATCACCCCCAGCAGGATCAGATCGAGGAACAGCAGGCAGGTCAGCCAGAGCATGAAGGCGCTGCCCTGCGCGACGTCGGTGGTCCGGGCCAACGAAGAGAGCAGCATCCCCAGCCCGAGGAAGCACCAGGACATCGCGGCCAGCAGCCCGGTGTAGATCCCGAACATCCGCCAGGGGACCTCGATCTCTTTGTAGGTGGCCCAGAGCGCCGCCCCGAGCATCGCGAGGAACACCGGCGCGAACACGGTGAGGAAGCGGCCGATCAACTTCCCCCAGTACCAGGAGCGCAGCGAGACCGGCAGCGAGAGCAGGTACTCGAAGACCCCCGCTTCGCGATCGCCCGCCACCGAGCGCACCGTGGTGATCAAGATGAAAACCGGCATGATCGCCATCGCCAGCTGGATGTAGGTCACCAGCAGCCGCGAGAGCCCCATGAAGCCGAGCACCCGCGACTCGGTGATCCCGAACGCGAAGAAGGCAGCGACGATGCCGCCGAAGATCAACGAGTAGACGAAGAACCACCGGGCCCGCACCGACTCCTGCACGTCGAGCCGCGCCGTCAGCAACAAGTGACTCATGGGGTCCTCCCGACCACCGCGTGGGGCGTGGAAAGCTCCAGCGCCTGGTGCCGCATCGCTTCGAAGTCGAGGCCCGGCTCGGTGGACACCACCGCCGCGAGCCCGTAGCCCATCGGAGACGTCTTCCCCCCGACGTAGTGCGCGGCGCGCGCGTCGAGCCAGGTCCCGTCGGCCTGCCGGGCCACCCAGAGCGCCGCCGCCGGCTCGCCCGCCCACGGCTGCTTCACCAGCCAGTGCACCGCGCAGCCGATGTCGTCGAACTTGTAGAGCCTGCCTTTGGGCGAGCGCAGCTCGGCGGCGAAGCCGTGGTCGCTGATCACCATCGTGCACTCGGTGCAGGCATCGCGGTCCCAGAAGATCGGCTCCGGCCCGCCCTTGCCCTCGACGCAGGCGGACAGCAACAGCAGGGCGAGCGCGCGCTTCACGAGACCACCTTCAGGCTCGGCTCGACGTGCCGCTCGTCGATCGCGACGCGCGTCAGCAGGCCGACGTAGCGGGAGAGCACGCCCATGAAGCGCAGCCGGTCGGCGCCGGCGATGGTGCCCTCCCACTCGATGCCGCCACCCACGTCCTTGAAGCCCCACTCGGAGAGCGCCCGAGCAATCGTCGGGTCGGCGCGGCGCAGCGTCACCGCGCAGTCGAGCACCCCGGTGAGCGGGGCGTCGGCCACCCGGTCGTCGAGGACCACCTTGCCCCGGTCGAGCTCGATCACCCGGTTCACCAGCGCCGCGACCTCGTCGAGCCGGTGGCTGGAGATCAGCATCGTGCAGCTGCTCACCCGCTCGGCGAGGAGGCTGAAGAAGGCGTGGCGCGCCTCGGGGTCGAGGCTGGCCGCCGGCTCGTCCATGATCAGCAGCTCGGCGTTGCGCCCGAGCGCGATCGCGATCAACAGCTTCTGCTTCTGCCCCCCGGAGAGCTTGAAGAACGGCTGCCCTCCGAAGGCCTTCACGTCGAGCCCGAGGCGCTGCGCGACCGCTTCGATCGCCGCCACCGTCGTGCCCGAAACGGCGGCCGAGTACTTCAGCAGCTCTCCCACCGGCATCTTCAGCGGCGGCGGCAGCTGGGGAACGAAGCCGATCTTCTTCAGCACCTCGGCCCGCTCGGTGCGCGGGTTGCGGCCGGAGACCTCGACCACGCCCTCGTAGGCGTACTCCCCGAGAATGCAGCGGATCATCGTCGTCTTGCCGGCGCCGTTGCTGCCGATCAGCGCGATCCGTTCGCCCCGCGCGATGTCCAGATCCAGCGAGTCGAGCACCAGCAGCTTCTTGAAGCGCTTCTGAAGTCCGTGAAGGCGAATCATGGCGTTCCTTTGGGGGGGCGGGTGAGGCCGGAGATCTTGAAGCTCAGCGCCTGGGTCGGGCAGACGTCGACGCACATCCCGCAGCGGGTGCAGTCGGCGCCGATGTCGATGTGCTCCTCGCTCGCCCGGCCCTTGATCACGTGGTCGAGCACGTGCGGCACGAGGCAGACCTTCCGGCACTCGAGCTCATGGTGGCAGACCGCGAGGTTGTAGGTGATCTTCACCGGCGAGACCGCGCCCACGAACCCGTAGGTCAGCCCGATCGGGCACATGTACCGGCACCAGGCCCGCCGCGAGTAGAGGATCTCGAACGCCAGCAGCGCGCCGACCCACAGCAGCGCCAGCCCCGGGCCGTAGATCAAGGCGCGGGAGACGATGCCGGTGGGAGAGATCGTCTCGTACACCGTGTAGCCGGTGCCGTAGGCGAGCAGCGCGAAGGCGACCCAGAGCGCCACCCGCAACCCGCGGTGCAGCGGGTGGTCCTTCACCCACTTCTTCGCTGCGAGCTTCAGGTGCAGCATCTCGCCCAGCTCGGAGAGCAGGTGGTACGGGCAGACCCAGGCGCAGAACGTCCGCCCGCCCAGCAGCAGCCAGCCGATGCCGACGGTGGCGGTGCCGATCAATAGGTTGAGGATGACGTGCTTGTGCGCCAGCATCACCTGGAGCGCGGAGTTGATGTCCACCAGGTGGAAGCCGACGAAGCGCGAGCCGGTGAGCGAGCCCTCGAGCGCCTGGACGTCGAGCCAGTAGGACACCATGAAGAAGAGGTTGACCGCGATCAGCACCGCCCAGCGCCGCTTCTTCCACCGCTTCTTTTTCTCGTACTCCGCCTGCTCCGCGAAGATCGCCTTGAAGTCTTCCTTCTTGTGCTTCTTCGCTTCGTGGATCTTCACCGCGCCGGGCGTGAAGTCCTTCGCCTCGGCGCGGTGGGGCTCGCCGCCGCACATCAGCCTCACGCCATCGACGGTGCGGTTCATGTCCCGGGCTCCCACGTCTTTCGAGGGTCGATGACGATCGCCGCGGGCTCGGCCGGGCACATCATCTCGCAGCTGCCGCAGCCGACGCAGGCCTCGTGCACCACCGGCGTCCAGTGCATCGCGCCGTCGGCGCCCGCCTTCTCTTCGATGGTGATCGCTCCTTTGATCGGACACTCGCGCACACAGAGATCGCAGCGCTCGAGGTCGTACGGGTGCTCGTCGACGTGCGCCGGCTTCCAGCGGTCGACGTCGGGGTAGCGCTTGAGCCCATGGAACCGGCCCCGGGCGGTGCCTTTGACGCCCTTTCCCTGCACCGACAGGCAGGCGTCCGGCCGCGCGAGGCGGGCGAGGCCCATGCGTTCCTTGAACTGCAGCGGCTCGCCTGGCTTCTCCGAGGCGACCAGCTCGGGGCTCGCGGCGAGGCGGGCGCCCTCGCGCACGTGAAGGAAGTCGGGCTTCTCGTAGGTGAGGGCACCGGTGGGGCAGGCGAGGATGCACTGCGCGACGTCGCAGGCGAAGTCGCAGGCCTGCTTTCGGGGGTCGATGAACGGCGCTCCGACGCCGAAGCCGTCCCAGAGGTCGCCGGGGTGCAGCGCCTCCACTGGGCAGACCTGCACGCACTGACCGCACTTGATGCAGGAGGCGAGGAAGTCGCGCTCGTCGAGCGCCCCGGGCGGACGCAGCCGCTGTTCCTTGCGGGTGAGCACCGGCACCGCGCCGCAGAGCGCGAACCCGACCACCCCCGCGCCGACCGCCGCCGCCTTGAGGAAGTTGCGCCGCTTCTCCTGGGCGCGGACGTCGATGGGCTTGGCCGCCTTCTTCTCGTCGGGGGCGCTCATTGGACCCTCGCGGCGGGCTTCCTGAAGATCGGCGCCTCGTCCTTCACCACCAGCTCCGGGGCGGAGAACGGCGCCAGCCGCTCGAGGAAGTCGAGCGCCTCGAGCAGCGGCGCGTCTTTGAAGAAGCGCGCCGAGGGGGTCTCCATCCAGATCCGGTCGGTGAAGGCGTAGAGCTCGAACGGGGTGTCGCCAGTGTTGTCGGCGTCGCGGTCGAAGCCCTGGTAGTCGTCCCAGTAGTTGGCGCGCCAGGTGTTGCGCATCGCCGAGCCTCCGCCGCTCTGCGCCACCGCGTCGAGGTTCCCCTCGAAGACGTTGCCCTCGATGACCGTCCCCGGCTTGTCGCCGACGAAGCTCAGCCCGACGCCGTTGTAGGAGAGCCGATTGTTGCGGATCTGAATCGTCGTGTCCGGCTCGTCGGGCGAGAGATCGGAGCTGATCCCGATCGCGCAGTAGACGACCGAGTTGCCCTCGACGATCGAGTTGCTCGCTTCCTTGAACCCGATGCCCATCCCGGTGGCGCCGTTGCTGTGGGAGATCAGGTTGTTCCGGATCTCGACGCCGGTCGTGTACATCACGTAGATGCCGACCGAGTTGTCGTAGTACTTGTTGCCCTCGGCGACGTTGGCTTGAGCGAACATGAAGTGCAGCGAGTAGCGCCCGCGCCGCCCGACGTTGTCCTTGATCAGGTTGCCGTTGCTGTACCAGACGACCACGTCGCGCGAGTCGGTGACGGTGTTGCCCTCGACCCGGTTGTTCATGCTGTACCAGAGGCGAATCGCGTCGCCCCGCTGGCCCAGCGGGACCCGCTTCGAGCGGATCCGGTTGTTGAGCACCTCGTTGGCGTTCGACTGCTTCAGGTCGATCCCGAAGAGGCAGTCTTCGAAGTCGTCGTCCTCGATGATGTTGTGGTTCCCGCGGACGTTGAGGCAGGCGTCGTCGGTGCTGTGCGAGTCACCCGAGCCGGTGAAGTGCAGCCCCTTGAGCGTCGCGCCGCTGGTCTCGAGCACGAAGACGGTGCCGGTGCCCCCGCCGTCGATCACCACCTTGCCTCCGCCTTCGATCACCAGCGGGCGGCTCACCAGCACCGGCCCCGAATAGCGGCCGGGGGGCGGGCGGAGCACCTTGCCCGGAGGCGTCTCGTCAACCAGCTTCTGAAACCAGGGGATGCCGGAGATCGCCGCCTTTGGGGGCCTCGGCGTCGGCTCGCCCGACGCGCCCCAGTTCGCCTTCGAGGGCAGCGCCATCTCCGGGGTCTCGGTGGGTGGCTGCCCCGGGTCGGCGAGCGCCCACCCGAGGAGTCCCAACGCCACCGCGATCACCCACAGTCGCATCGTCCGCTCCTTTCAGGGCACGGGCGCAGGCGCCACCGGAGCGACCGGTGCGGGGTGGGACGTCTCGTCGTGCTCGAGCAGCTCGAGCCGCCGGCGGACCACTGCGATCAACAAACAGACGGTGAGGCCGGCAAGGAACCCGAACCCGTAGTGCGGAAACGAGTGGGTCGAGAACTGCGCCACTTTCCCCTCGCCGAACACCGTCGGCATGAAGGGCTTCAGGGTGAACGCGCCCCAGGGGTGCATGTTGTGGCCGAAGAAGCCGAGCCAGGCCGCGTAGGCGAGGACGAAGAAGCCCGGGAGCAGGGAAGGGATCAGCGCCAGCAGCAGCTGGAACTTCGGCCAGCGCCAGGATCCGAAGGTGACGAACGCCATCGTCGCGATCAGCACCCCGACCACGAGCGCGGTGACCCAGCCCAGCGTCTGGCCCCAGCCTTTGATCCGCTCGGCCTCGCGGAAGTACTTGCCTGCCTCGGTCATGTACTGCTCGGCAAAGGCGTGGAGGTGCCCCAGCGCGTAGAGGTCGATCAACATCCAGGCGCTCACCGCGACGAAGCCTCCGGCGAGTACCAGGGTCCGCGGCTTCACCGGGCCGATCGCGAAGCCGAGCAGCATCACCGCGAACATCCCGATGATGAACCTGGCCAACAGCCGCTCCACCGGGGCGCCGACGCCGATCGGCTTCATCCCCACGTAGTGGTTGATGGTGTTCAT
>JAYVRT010001153.1:0-9421 GCA_043776025.1 Archangiaceae bacterium
GATGGATCTCTTCCGCTGGCGCACGATCGATCGCGCGCATCTCCTCGGCGATCGGGTCGGCTTCAGCGACCTACTGCCGCGTCAGCGGCTTCGTTCAACTGCTCCAGAAAAAGAATCACGCCCGAGTGCGCAAGCCATTTGGAGATGCTCGTGTTCAAGACGAGTGCCTAACCGTTTGGCTAAGTCCCCAGGGTGTGGGGACTATTGGATTCGAACCAATATGGTTTGCGTGTAGGGCCTGCGCGGCCGGGCGTGAAAGTTGAGTGCTTGAAGCTGCACTGACTGGAGCATCCGAGTGAGGAAGCCGGGTATTGCTGCCGGGAGGAGAAGTCGCCCCAGGGGGGCAGGCGTCTGAAGGGTGCGTGTAAGGCCTCTTCGGCCGGGTGCTTCAGTCAGTGGGGCAAGTCGCCTTGCCCATCTGCGAGATCAAGACGGGGCATCGCTCCGGAACCTGACAGGGCGAATTTTCCGGGGTGTTTGTCAGGATTTTGGGCCGTCGGGCGTGTTCGGACAGGTATGGTGACACCCCCCCGACCATGCTCACCGACGACGAGCTGTTCGCCGAGCTTTCTTCCCGTAAGGCCAAAGGCGAGGATTTCAAGCGGCTGCTGGGTGAGCTCGTCGAGCGCTGGCGGGCGCCTGCAGCGACCGTCGTGCGGCGGGTGCAAGGCGCGTTCATGAGGGGCTCGCCCGACGACGCGGATGAGGTTTTACAGGACGCCGTCGGCAAGTTTCTCTCGCGTGGGTTGGATCAGTTCCGGGGCGTCTCCGAGCACCTGCCGGGCAAGGCGGCGTCGCCGAAGACCTTCTTTCTTCGCATCGTGAAGCACTGCGCGATCGATCGGTACCGGCGGCAGCGCGAGGATCTCGCTCAGGGCCCGCGCGACGGCGAGGACGACTCGGGCGAGCCGGCCCACGAGGTCGCCCGCTCGGTCTCCGCCGCGGACGCGAAGGCCTCGGCCGCCGAGGCGAAGGAAGAATACTGGGTGGCCTACCGGCGGTTGCAGGACGAGCACCCCAACGAGGCCGCCGCCTGGGACCTGTACCACCACCAGGACATGGACGATCACAACGAGGTCGCCCGGGTCCTGGGGATCACCGTCGTCAACTCGTACAAGCGGGTCTCCCGCGCGCAGGCGTACCTGAAGCTCTATCTGCTTGAGACCAGGGGAATGGATGAGGGCAGCAATGAACCCGAGTGAAGCCGCCAATCGCTACCGGACCCGCATTGAAGAGCTCCAGTCGCTCAAAGCCGAACTCGAGGCGCCCCGGAGGCCCGGTGACCCCGCCCCGGTCGTCGGGCGGGTACTCGAAGCCGCCGGCGATCTGCTCAGGCGCACCCAGGCGGTCCCCTGTGATCGCGCGCAGCTGGAGACGACGTTGGCCCTCGTGCCAGGAAGCGGGCTCAAGTCGTGGGGTGAGGCGGTGAGCGTCGAAGATCTGCAAGCGAGGCTCTCGCGCGCGGCGGACGAAGCGGTGGAAGCGGCGCTCCCCGACACACCCGACGACGGGAGCACCTGGACCAGCTGGGCGATGCAGGGGTTGTTCGCGCGGGATCGAATGGAGTCGGCGCTGTGGGCGGTGCAGCTGTTGGCGGCGCAAGGAAGAAAAGACGCCGCCGAGCTTCACGCGCGGCTCCAGTCCGCGGTTCGTGCGGTGGACAAGGCGCTGGCCCATCGCGCCGCCTGGCTGACGCCGCTCAACGCGGATCGCCGCAACGAGGCCGCCATTCTCGACCCCGAAGCGCGGCTCAAGGCCTGGTGGTTCACCGCCCGCAACGAGCCGGGGGACGACGCGCTGATCGCCGCGCTCGGGGGCGAGGGCAGTCGCCAGCTTCAGGGCGCCGAGGCCGCCGTCGACGCCGAAGTGAAGCGCCCCCGAAAGCGCCCGGTGACCTTCGATGAGCTGTTTCGCTTCGATCTCGGCCTGGGCACCGCGGCGGAGAAGGCGTCGATCGCCGCGCAGGGCAAGAGCAACCCCGACTTCGCCCGAGCGCTCGCCGCGCTGGCCGAGGGCGAGCGGGCGATCGAGGAACTGGTGGGCCCCGCCCCGATCGTCAATGTGATCCCGATCGAACGCGCGACCCCGGGCCGTCCCGAGCCGCGTGAAGGCGTGCTGGTCGCCGAGGGAACCGAGTTCAAGGTGTTGCTGTTTCGCCGCCGCGATCGGGTGCAGGTCGTCGTCCAACCCCAGCGCGCCGAGAAATTCGCCAGCGCCGCGGTGTTCCTCGCCGATTCACCCCAGACCGCCCGTCCTTCGATCTCGACCGCTGAGGGTCTGGAGTTCGATCTCGGGCTGGCCGCGAAAGTGGTGGGCCAGCAGGCGCGCGTCGTCGTGCGGCTTCAAGGCGGCGCCGAGATCGCGACCCTGGTGAAGCTGTAGCCCCCGCTTCACTTGTGCAGGTAGAAGGACTCCCACGCATCGAGTTCGTCGGAGATCGCCTCCATCTCCGCGGCGTCGGGCTTCGCTTCCGCACGGCGCTTGAGCCGGCGAAGTTCCACCCGAGCGTCGTAGGTGATCTGCGGGGCGTCCTTCTGCATCGTGGTGTTCAACGCCTCACAGCGCGTGAGCAGCCCCTTGGCGCTCAGCGGCCCGTGCGGTTTCTTCACCAGCGCGACGGGATCCTTGCCGGCCAGCGGTGGATCGGTCGGCTTCACCTGCACGGGCTGGGGCTCGACAGGCTTGGGCCTGGGCGGCCGGGTCGCGATGAAGCCCACGACACCGAGGACGATCGCCCCGAAAGCCAGCGCTGGCCACCAGCGCGAGAGGAAGCCTTCATGGCCGTGGCCGTGGGGCTTCTCTTTCTTCGGCTTCGGCTCCTTCGGCTCCTTCAGTTCCTTCGTCCTCTTCACCGGAGCGCGGGACTCCTCGAACGCCGCCGGCACCGCGGACGGAACGGGCTGGGCGATCAGGTCATCGAGCGTCCGCTTCCCGGTGATCGAAGGGTCCTCCGCCCCGGCAGCAACGTGCATCGGCACGGGCGCCTCGGGCAGCGGAGTACCCATCACCGCCGTCGAGGCGTCGTCGTCGGGTGCGGCGAAGGCGGCCGGGATCACGCTGACCACCGACGGGAGCACCGTCGTCGGCTCCGGGGCCTCGTCGATCGGGGGCGGGCGGTCGAGGCGGGTCGGCGGGGGCTCGAAGTCGAGCGGCACCACGGCCGGGCGAGGCGCTGGCGGCTTCGCCGCGGGTGCTGCGGCGGTGGGCCGCGCCGCCGGGGGTTGGGCCGGGCGTGCGCCTGGCTCGCTCGGAACCGGTGCAGAGCCTCGAGGGGCCTTGACGCCCGGCTGGCTCGCGCGTGAGGTGGACAGGGGCTGCGTCTGCTTCACCCCCGATGGCCGGCTGGCGGGGATCGCCGCTGTCAGCACCGCCTGCTCGACGGCCTGCGCCGTTGGCGGGCGATCCTTCGGATCCTTCTCCAGCAGAGAGAGCACCAGCTTCGCCAGCGCCACCGGCGTCTCCGGCCGCAGGGTGCGGGGGTTCGGCGCGGGCTCCCCCAGGTGCTGCACCACCACCTCGGTCGCGTTGGTGGCCTGAAACGGCGGGGCGCCGGTGAGCAGACGGTAGAGCACCGCCCCGAGCGAGTAGAGATCGCTGCGGGGCGAGATCCGCTCGCCCCGGATCTGTTCCGGCGCCATCACCCATGGGGTCCCGACGAAGCCCGGCAGCCCGACTTCGAGGCCGAGGCCCGCTCCCTGTGGCACGCGGGAGCTCCCGAAGTCGATCAGCTTCAGTACTGGCCCGGCCTTCGAGCGAATGACAAAGACGCTCTTGAAGTTGAGGTCGCCGTGGACGATCCCCTCGGCGTGGGCGGCGCCGAGCGCACTCGCCAGCTGCACTCCGAACGCCGTCACCGTCGGCAACGCCAACGGCCCCTGGTGGCTCGTCCAGGTCTCGAGCGTCTCACCTTCGATTCGCGCCATCACCACAAAGGGCCGCTTGTCGGGCAGCTTCCCCACGTTGTGGATCTGGACGATGCCCGGGTGGTTCAGCTTCGCCACCTCGCGAACATTGTCGATCAGCTTCTCGGCGTAAGCGGTGTCGGCCGCGAGCTCGCTCTTGAGGACCTTGATCGCGACCTGGGCGCCCGAGGTCGCCCACGCCTCGTAGGTGACCCCGCTCAGGCCGCTGCCGATCCGCCCGACGACACGAAACTCGCCGATCAGCTCGCCGACGAGGGGATCACTCGCCGCCGCGGTGGCTTCCTCGGAGCCGAACGGACTGGCGTCTGGAGTCGACGGTTTCACTTCGAAGTCCGTAAGTCCGACCATTTCTCAGCCGAGGCGATCGGGCGCAAGTAAAATTCGCGGGTCACCCGAGCACATCGCGGAGCAGATCGGGTCGGTCGGTCATGATTCCGCCCACGCCGTCGGCGATCGCCTCTCGCATCAGGCGCGGGTCGTCGACCGTCCAGACGTTGATCCACTTGCCCCGCGCGGCGGCGGCGTCGCGGATTCGGGGCTCGAACAGCTTCAAGCCCTGCCAGATCAGCGGCATGTCCAGCACCGTGAACCGCTCGTCGTCGGTGGGGGGTTCGTCGGCCAGCACCGGGAGGATGAACGAGGCGAGCGCGTCGGCCGGGTAGAAAAGGCACAGCTCGGGCATCGCCTCGGCGAGGGAAATCGCCACCGCGTCGAACTCACTGCCCCCGCAGATCCGGTTCATCGCCTTCTCTTCCTTCACCAGCGCGACGAAGCCGGGCAACGCCGCCTCGTCCTTCAGCTCGACGTTGAGCCGCACCCCGGGAAACGCGCGCAGCACCTCGACGAAGCGGGGGATCCGCACCCCGAAGCCTCTCAAAGGGAAGCCCGACGAGGGCTTGAACCGAAAGGCGGCGTCGAGCTTCGACAGCTCGCAGAACGTGAGTTCGGCGATCGCGCCCTCGGCCTCGGTGCACCGCTCCACGGTGCTGTCGTGGGCGACGACGATCTCTCCGTCCTTCGTCGCGTGCACGTCGAGCTCGAGCACGTCGGTTCGCCACTGCCGCACCGCCGCCTCGAAGGCCCGCAGCGTGTTCTCCGGTTGCAGCCCCGCCCCGCCGCGGTGGCTGATGTGCAGCGGCGCCCGCAGCCCCTGGAGGAACGGGTGAGTCACTGGCCCTTGAACACCGCGGAGCGCTTCTCGGTGTAGGCGCGGATCCCCTCGGCCGCGTCCTCGGAGGTGAACAACCGCTGCTGCAGCTCGCGCTCGAGCGCCAGGCCCTCGGTGAAGCCCATCTCCAGACCGGAGACGACCGCTCGCTTGATCAGCCCCACTGCGCGCGACGCCTTCTTCGGGGGAACGAACTGTGCCGCGTAGGCCAGCGCTTCGTCGAGGAAGGCGCTCTCTCCGGCAGCGAGCTTCGTCACCAGCCCCAGTTGCTGCGCCTCGGCCGCCGAGAAGGTCCGGCCGTCGAGCATCAGCTCGATCGCCTTCGCCTTGCCCAGGAGCCGCGCCAACCGCTGGGTGCCCCCGGTGCCAGGCAGCACGCCCAGCGCCACCTCGGGCAGGCCGAGCTTGTAGTCGCCCCGCGCCGCGAAGCGCAGATCCGCGGCGAGCGCGACCTCGAGCCCTCCTCCGACGCAGTGCCCGTTGAGCGCGGCGATCACCAGCTTCGAGGTCTGCTCGAGCCGATTGAGTGTCTCGTTGGCGTGTTGGCAGAAGAAGTATTTGAAGGTCGGGGTGACCTCCTGGAGCATTCCAATGTTCGCGCCTGCGCAGAAGAACTTCGCGCCGGCGCCGATCAGCAGGATCACGTGCACCGCCTCGTCGAAGCGGGCTCGGAGCACCGCGTCGTCGAGCTGCCGCATCATCGCGTAGCTGTAGGTGTTGGCGGGCGGATCGGACAACGTCAGCACCGCGACGCCGTCGTGCACCCCGTACTCCACCAGCGTCTTGTCCGAGCTCTTCGTCCAGTCGCGTTGCTCGCTCAATGGAACCTCCTCAGACCGCCTCGAAGGTGGCGGCGATTCCCTGGCCGACGCCGATGCACATCGTCGCCAGGCCGCGCCGCGCCCCGCGGGCCTTCATCGCGTGGAGCAGGGTGGCGACGATCCGCGCCCCGCTGCTGCCCAGCGGGTGTCCGAGCGCGATCGCGCCGCCGTTGACGTTGACCTTGGCTGGGTCGAGTCCGAGATCGCGGACGCAGGCCAGCGCCTGGGCGGCGAACGCCTCGTTGAGCTCGATCAGGTCCAGCTGGGACGCCGTCCAGCCCGCCCGCGCCAGCGCCTTCTTCGAGGCCGGCACCGGCCCGACGCCCATCAGCCGGGGGTCGACGCCCGCGGTGCCGCTGGAGACGCAGCGGGCCAGCGGGGCCTTGCCGTACGCCTTGAGCGCCTGCTCGCCCATCAGCAGCACCGCCGCCGCGCCGTCGTTGAGCGTCGAGGAGTTGCCGGCGGTCACCGTGCCGCCGTCGCGGAAGGCGGCCTTGAGCGAGGCCAGCTTCTCCAGCGTCGAGTCGCCGCGCGGGCCCTCGTCGGCGCCGAGGACCACCGCCGGCCCCTTCTTCTGGGCGATCTCCACCGGGGTGAGCTCCGCCGCGAACCGGCCCTCTTTCTGGGCCGCAACCGCCTTCTGGTGGGAAGCGAGCGCGAACGCGTCCTGGTCGGCGCGGGAAATCTTCCACTGCTCCGCGACGTTCTCCGCCGTCTCGCCCATCTGCTCCAGCGGGAAGAGGGCGGCGAGCTTCGGGTTGGGGTACCGCCAGCCGAGCGAGGTGTCGAACATCTCCCACTTGCCGGTAGGAAAGCCGTCGGCCGGCTTGGGGGTCGACCAGGGAGCCCGGGTCATCGACTCGACGCCGCCGGCGATCACGATCTGCGCCTCTCCGGTCTGGATCATCCGCGCCCCGGCGATCAGCGCCTCGAGCCCGCTGCCGCACAGGCGGTTCACGGTCGCCGCCGGCACCGTGTCCGGGAGCCCCGCGAGCAGCAGCGCCATTCGGGCGACGTTGCGGTTGTCCTCCCCGGCCTGGTTGGCACAGCCGAAGTACAGCTCGTCGACCTTCGCGCCTTCGACGCCGGTGCGCTGCAGCAACGCTCGGATCGCCACCGCGCCGAGATCGTCGGCCCGCACCGTGCGCAGCGCGCCGTTGTGTTTGCCAATCGGGGTCCGCACCGCATCGACGACGTAGACAGGGGTCATGGTCCGCTCACGGAATGAGAACGACGTTTCCAAAGCTCTTGCGGTTGGCGAGCAGCTCGTGCGCCTCGGCGGCCTTCTCCAGCGGCAGGGTGCGGTCGAGCACCGGCTTGAGCTTGCCGTCCTCCACCAGTTGGAGCACCCGGAACAGGTCACCCTTGCTGCCCATCGTCGATCCGAGCAGGGAGATCCGCTTGTAGAAGAGCACCTTGAGGTTGAGCTTCACCTCGTCGCCGCTGGTCGAGCCGCAGGTGACCAGCCGGCCCCCCGGCGGAAGACAGGCAATCGACTTCTCGAAGGTCGCGCCGCCGACGTGCTCGAAGACCACGTCCACCATCTTGCGCTGGGTGATCTTCTTCACCTCGTCGAGGAAGTCCGACGTGGCGTAGTTGATCAGGTGATCCGCGCCGAGCTCCTTCGCCTTGGCGAGCTTCTCGTCGGTCGAGCCGGTGGCGATCACCTTGGCTCCGTGGAGCTTGGCGATCTGGATCGCCGCGCTGCCGACGCCCGAACCGCCCGCCTGCACCAGCACCGTCTCGCCCGCTTGCAGCTGGGCACGGCGCATCAGCATCGTCCACGCGGTGAGGAAGGTCAGCGGCAGACACGCCGCCTGCTCGAAGGACAGGTTCACCGGCTTGGGGAGCAGGTTCTGCCGGGGGACGCAGACGTACTCCGCGTAGCCGCCGCGGGTGTGCTCTCCGATGATCCGGTAGCTCCGGCAGAGGTTGTCTTCGCCCCGCAGGCAGCGCTCGCAGGCGCCGCAGGACAGGCCAGGGTTGACCAGCACCTGTTGTCCCTGCTGGACGTCAGTCACTTCCGCGCCAAGCGCATCGACCACGCCGGCGATGTCGCTGCCGAGCACATGGGGGAACTGCAGCATCAGCCCCGGCCAACCCTTGCGCGCCCAGACGTCGAGGTGGTTGAGCGCCACCGCCTTGACCTGGATCCGCACCTCTTTGGCCTTCGGCTCGGGCCTGGGCAGCTCGATCAGCTCGAGCACCTCGGGCCCTCCGTGGCGCGAAAATCCGACAGCCTTCATCTGTTCTTCACCTCGCTGTTTCCCGTGACTTGCTGCCCTGCGAGGCATCGCGTAGAAGCCGCGCAAGGCCGAGTCGCGCGCGCTTGTAAGAGGGCGCCCCCAGAAAATCCATAGGAGAAGTCCTTGATCCGTCTCAACGCGCTGGTCGCAGCAATCGTCGTGGTCGGTCTGTCTGCAGGGTGTGGTCCCGCCCGGGGAGGCACCGGCGGCGGAACGGGTGGTACCGGCGGCACGGGTGGCACGGGTGGCACGGGCGGCACCGGGGGCACGGGCGGCACCGGTGGTACGGGTGGAACCGGCGGCAGCGGCGGTGGCGGCTCGAGCACCGGCGGCGGCACCGGCGGCAGCGGCGGGGGAGGGACGGTCTTCGCCTACGACGGCGGTACGACCATCAACGCAATCAAGGGCGCGGCGTTCTGCGACAACAACGTCAACGTGACCGGCGTCGTGGTCACCGCGATCGAGAACTCTTTTCAGGGCGGACAGGGCGACTACAACACCCAGTTCTGGATCGCGGATCCTTCGAACCCGAAGGAGGCGATCATGGTCGACAAGTTCTACACCGACCTCCCGACTGCCTATAACCCGCAGATCGGCGACGTCCTCAACATCAACGGGTACACCGGCCGGCAGTCGAAGTACGTCGACCGCATCGGGTACCGGCTGTCGCTCAAGAGCCAGTTCGGCTGCCCGAAAGTAAACGGGGTCTTCCCGTCCGGAAAGCTGACGATCACCGTCGTCTCCGACGCGGGCGTGGTGGGCGCGGCGCCGTTGGCTCCGACCGGCTTCGGCAACGCGATGAACGGCACCGCCCGGCCCAACCCGGACTATGCGTCGGCGCGGGTCTTCATCCCCGGGCCGCTGTCGATCACCAACGTCAACCCCACGGCGCTCCAGCGGATCTCGCAGGTCCCCAACGACTCGACGCACTTCGGCTTCGAGGTCTCGGGCGGAATCCTCGTCAACAACTTCGCCACCTTCGATCGCAACCTGTCTGACGGTGGCGTCACGGTGCGCTGCGACTACCGCAAGATGATGCTCGACGGCGGCAGCGTCGTCTTCCCCAGCGGGATCACCGGCGTTTGGGACACCTACACCCACGCGCCCTGCTACGACGGCGGCACGTCCTGCCCAGCAAAGGATCGCGACGGGGGAATCGTCCCCGGTACCAGCAACACCTACACCTACGTGCTCTACCCGACCGACTGCGCCCAGCTGCAGGGCCAGTTCGACGCCGGGTAAGCGCCCGAGCGTGTCGATCGT
>JAYVRT010001154.1:0-9397 GCA_043776025.1 Archangiaceae bacterium
ACGTGCTGGCTTCGCCTGTTTCTCGCCGTAAAGTCGAAGGCGATGTCCGAGAATTGGATCAAGCTGGACCTGCACATTCATACCCTCGACGACCCGAAGGATAAGCTCGATTACACCGCGCACGAGCTGCTCGAGCGCGCGAAGGCGCAGGGCAAGTCGATTCACCTCACCGTCGGTGACAGCGCCGGCGGCGAGAACGTGCCCCTCGGGCGCACGACGATGGACATCATGCGCAACACCGGCAACTACGCCGAGGCGCTCAAGGCCGGTCTGCAGTTCGCGCTGGCGCAGGGGGACACCAACGCCAGGGCGCCGCTGGACAAGATCAACGCCGCCGAGGCGCGGGGCGTCTTCTTCGGAGGCAAGGACGACAAGGTCTCGACCCCGGCGGATCTCGCCGCCGCCGAGCAGGCCGCCTCGAAGTACGTCACCTGCGTCGACTACGACAAGGCCGGCTTCGTCAAGACCGACCCCCAGCTGGGGCCGATTGGCCTGGCGACCTGGGGCACCAAGGACTTTCAGATCGCCAAGCCCTGGGCCGAGGCCGACTACCGGGTGCACGTCGCGCGCGGCCTGTCGACCCACCTGCTGGCGGGGTGGACCGGGTCGGTGAAGGGGTTGATCGGCCTCCACGCCTTCGGGCTGCGGCCGGTGGACCAGGGCCAGGACAAGCTGGGCATCGACGCGCTGGCGATGTTGCCACTGCTCACCCAGAGCGGTGGGTTCGCCTCGTTCATCGCCGGCCGCAACGGAATCATCGACGTCGCCGCGAAGCTGATGGCGCTCGGGGACCCGACCGCGTCGGCCCGCTTCGCCCACGCCGGCAAGCTCTGGTCGGATCTGTCGACCCACACCCAGGCCTGGAATTCGTACCAGAAGGACGTGCAGGCGCTGGCGGTGCAGCTGAAGAAGGACCAGGCGGGCGGCGCGGATCCGGTGGCGCTGATGAACTCGATGCGCTGGGGAATGCGGGCCGCCCTCGACCGCGCCGACGCGATCACCCCCGGCTTCCGGCAGCAATCATTCGACGCCGCCGCCGAAGCGACGCGCGCGTTCCTGCCGATCGCCTACCGCTTCCGCCAGCTCGCGCCGCCGCAGATGCGCGACGAGCAGGCGGGGATGCGCATCGGCCTGCTCACCCAGCTGCCCTACCAGTCCGACCTGGTGATCAAGAGCCAGTCGAAGATGGGCGAGGGCGGCGGGCCGGACTCGTACACCCACGTCAAGGACGTCGGCGTGCTGATCGCCGGCACCAACGAGGCGGCGACCGACGCCGCGGCGTGGAAGGCCTCGGGTAAGACGGACAACCTCTGGGCCGCGAACTTCCCGCTCCATGGCGGGCTCGTCTTCGGCAAGGGGCCGATGAGCATGGACGAGATCACCGACCTCGCCGCGCGCTAAAGGGCGCAAGCGACCGCGCATCAGGCACAGAGCCTCACGCCCGCCTGGGTCGGCGCTGCTAGAACTTGATCCGCACGCCGATGCCCGCGTAGTTGTCGCCTTGCGAGTTGTGCGAGGCGGACAGCGCCAGGTCGACGTTCTGATTCACCTTCCACGCAGCTTCGGCGGTGGCGGTGGTGGCGTTGGTGCGGAAGTCGTGGTTCAGCGAGCCGGAGAGGCTCAGGTTTTCGTTGGGCCGCCAGGTGCCGGAGACGCCGGCGTTGGCCAGGCCCCCTCGATCGAAGTTCGCCGTCGCCGAGAGGTTGAAGTCCTCGCGCTGAAGGTTGTACCCGACGCTCGCCCCCTCGAAGCCGGTGCGGGTGTTGGCGGTGACGCTGCCGGTCAGCGTGCCGTTGCCGTTGAGGTCGACCTTTCCCTCGACGGTGGCGGTGGCCTTGAAGTCGCTGAAGTGCGCGCCGAAGTCAGCGGCGAGCTTAACCGACAGCTTGTCGTCGAAGAAGCCCTGCTTGATCTCCGGCTTGATGCCGAGCTTCTCGAGCTTGGCTGACCCACCTGTCCAGGCGACGACGCCGGCGGCGGCGGCGGCGGTGGCCGCGAGCGAGTAATACGCCGTCGGCGAACCTTCCTTGAGCTTGCCGATCAGGCTCTTCGCCACGTCCTGCCCGATGCCTCCCAGACCGCCGAGCGAAGTGGTGGCGACGTCGCGCGCGTCGATGCCCTGCGCCTTCAGCCCGCCCTGAATCGAGGCCGCGACCTCGGGAGACAGCGCCCCAATCGGGATGCTCTTGATGAACTCGGTCGCGGCGTCCTGCATCGCCTTGTTCTGGTCAGGCGTGAGCGCATCGCCCTCGCGCACCGGCCGCTTGCCCTGCGCCAGGCTCATCGCGTCCTGGTTGAGCGCGACCTCCATCTTCGAGGTGAAGGTGTTGAGCGCCCCCTGGAACTGCAGCTGGGACGTCGACGGTGGGGCCAGCTGGGCAGCGGGCGGAAGGTCGATCTTCGCGTTGCCGATCTGCCGGGCGTTGCCGCCAGACCCGGGAGTCCAGCCCTGGGCCGCGGCCGGGGACGCCGGCGGAGCGGCGGGAGCAGCCGGGGTCGGGGAGGTCGTGGGAGAGACGTTCGAAGTAGGGCGCGGACCGGTGGGACCGCCAGGACCAGTGATTGGCATAGAGGACAACCTTAGCCTCATTGGGCTATGCCCCGCACGATGCCCGACATTCTTCTGCTGGATATTCCGTCCCTACTGGACTCGAGCAAAGTGGGGTCCGACGCGGCCCAATCGCTCGAGAAGATCTGGATCGACGCCAAAGGCGCTCCCGAGGCGAAACAAAAGGCGGTGCTCGCCGACCTCGCGAAGCGCCGCGACGGGCTGCGCACCGCGCTGCTCTCGCGCGCCAAGCCGCTGATCGCCGAGCTGGCGAAGAAGAAGGGCGCCAAGGTGGTGCTCGAGAAGGGCGCCGTCCTCTGGAGCGACGCCGCCGTGGAGGACATCACCGCGGCGTTGATCGCCAAGGTCGATGGGCTGGGGCCGCTGAAGGCCTGAAGGGCGCGTGAGCAAGCCCCGCCTCCTCACCGCCGCCGACGTCGCCGCCGAGTTCGCCGGTGGCCGTCGGAGCATCGCCGCGCCGCGCGGGAAGGTGCTGATCACTCCAGGCGCCTGGTCGAAGGGCCACGAGCTGGGCGTCACCTTCGATCAAACCGAAGCGGCGGTGCCCACGGCCCCACGCGCCCAGAACGAGGGCGGCTGCGAGAAGGTGGTCGACAAGTCCGGGGTGGTGTTGGTGCGCGGCAAGTCGGTCGAGCTCGGCCGCTTCGCCGGCGCCGGGCCGGATCGCAACGTCGGGCTGCTCGACCTCGTCACGGGAAAGGATGGCTCGCCGATGACCGCGGGCATCATGGGCTGGAGCCGCGCCGACTCGTTTGCATGGGCGCTCGACTACGACGAGGTCGATTACGTGCTCGAAGGCGTGCTCCAGCTGGGCACCGACGGGCGCGTCGTCGAGGGCCGGCCGGGCGACGTCCTCTACATTCCCAAAGGGAGCAAGGTCGTCTTCGGCACCCCGAGCCGGGTGCGGGTCTTCTACGTGACCTACCCGGCCAACTGGGCGGCGGCGGCGAGCGTGCCGGCACGGCCCAACCGCTAATCGAGGTCGCCGACCCAGCAGGGCAGCGTGCACTCCGAGGTGGTCACGTTCACCAGCCGGGTCGCGCCCAGCTGCCACTCGCCGCGGTCTTCGTGGATGTGACCGAACAGGTTCAGCCGGGGCTTCACCCGCGCCAGCTGCCGCAGCAGATCCTCGCAGCCGACGCGCCGGCCGTCCAAGCACGTGTCGCCGTAGCCGGCAGGCGGCCCGTGGGTGACGAGGACGTCAATCCCTTCGGGGATCAGCTGCCACTTGAGGTCGATCTCCGGGCCGCGCTGCAGGTTGAAGGCCCAGTCGTAGAACCAGGGCTGCCAGGGGCTGCCCCAGACCTTCAGCCCCGCGACCGTCGCCGCCTCGTCCTCGAGGTAGATCAACGGGGGGCCGAACATCCGGCGGGCGCGCTCGGGCTCGTCCTGAATCCCGAAGTCGTGGTTTCCGGCGATCACCACCTTGTGGGCGTGCGGCAGCTTAAGCAACCAGTCGCGCACTTCCTCGAGCTCGGGAAAAGTGCCCGCGTTCGTCAGGTCTCCCGCGTGGATCAGCACGTCGCCGTCGGGGACCTTCAGCTTCTTGTGGTAGCCGTGGGTGTCGGCCATCGCCACCAGGCGGGTCATTGCTGGGTCAGGGCAGGTCGACGCCGAGCAGCTCTTCGAAGATCACTTTCGACGCGTCGTTGAAGAGCCGGTTGCCCGCCGCGAGCCCGCCGCAGTGGGCGCTCTCTCGGGCGAAGGTCAGCCCGACGCAGCGGGGCAGCAGGCCGTCCCAGAAGCCCTGACTCCCCTCGGGCAGCAACTGTTCGCGGATCAGCTCGATCGGCCAGGGCACGACGCTCAACGGGTCCGCGTCGCAGAGGGTGGTGAAGCAGTCGAGGTCGAAGTCGAGCACCGCCGACCGGGTCTGCGTGACGAGGTTTGCCGCGTCGACCGACAGCGGGCTGTTCACCAGCCGGTCGAGCGACGGAGCGATCAACAGCCGGTGGGTCGCCCCGCGTGAGTCGACCCAGCGATCGCCGCTGACGCAGCCCTCGGGGCGCATGCGGCCCAGGACGATCGCGTCGCCGATCAACCCCGCCTCCATCGCCGCGAGCACGTGGTCCACGTTGCGCACGTCGAGCTGCTGGCGGGCGTACTCGTCGAGCATCAGCACGTCGGCGTCGCGCGGCGGCAGCACCTTGGGCGCCGCGAGGTCGAGGTGGCGATCGAAGGTGACGAGCAGGGCAGGGCGGGGAGCGTCACGCAGCGCCCAGGCCCACGCGGGCAGCGCCAGCCGGTGCGGCTCGAAGACGAACGCCTCGCGGGGGCCGGCCTTTGGTGAGAGGCCGAGGTGGGTGATGCCCGCCAGCCGCAGCATCGTCTGGTTCATTGGCTCAGCTGCCACACCGCCTCGAAGACACCGGCGGTCGCTTGCGCCAGCCGCGGGTAGTCGAGGGTGTCGAAGGTGTCCGTCTTCTGGTGGTAGTTGGCGTTCCGGTTGAAGGCGGTGTCGGTGATCATCACCGCCGGGTAGCCGAACTTCCAGTAGTTGAGGTGGTCGGAGAAGTCGATGCCGGGGATCACCACCGGCGCGTTGATGCTGAAGATCGGCAGCGGGCTCGCCGACTTCATCGCCGCCTTCACCTGCCGGGTGAGGCCGATTTGACCGAGGTTGCCGACGACCGCGAGGTAGTTGGCGCGCGTCGAGTACAGCAGCGACAACCCCGGCACCGGGAACTTCTGGGTGTCCTCTTCGTCGCGGTAGTACCCCATCGTCTCCAGCGAGATCGCCGCCCGCACCTTCACCTTCGCGTCGGCCAACGACTTGGCGTGGACATAGCTGCCCATCGAGACCGTGCGGAACCAGGGTGGCTCTTCCAACGACCAGGCGACGAGGTCGACCCGCGTCTTCGGCGGGTGGGCCTGCAGCAGCCGGCCGAGCTCGAGCAGCACCGCCACTCCGCTCGCGTTGTCGTCGGCCGCCGGGTAGGGCTCGCAGCCGTCGTAGTGCGCCCCGACCACCACCCGCTCGCCGGTAGTCGGCCCATAGGACGCGGCAACGTTCCAGTAGCTGAAGCCCTCGACCTTCCATTCCTGCACCCGCACCTCGGACGAAGAGTGGGAGAGCTCGACTCGCAGCCACTCCGCCGCGCCGTCGAGCAGTCCGGAGTGGGTGTGGTCGCGGGGGGAGAACTCCACCGAGAGCTTCTTCACCGAGGCCTTGAGGTTGTCGAGCTCGGGCTTCACCTCGGGCCCGAGCCGGGCGCGGGTCAACACCGGCTGGGTGAGCAACAGCGCCGCGAGGGTGACCCCGGCGAGCAGGGACCCGGCGGCGATCAGCAGCCGCCGCTTCATACCGACTGAAGCAGCTTCACCAGGTCCGCGCCGTACAGCCGCACCCGCTTCTCGCCGAACCACGGCATCGCCTGCAGCTCTTCGAGGCTCTTCGGCGGCTTCGTCGCCAGCGCGTCCACCAACGTGTTGGGCAGCACCACGCTCGCCGTCACTTTCCGTTCCCCGGCGCGCGACTTGCGGAACTCGCTGAGCGCGTCTTCGCGGCGCTTCCGCTTCGGGTCGCGCTCCTCAGTGGCCGGTCCTTCGGGCAGCTTGCCGTCGCGCTGCAGCTGCACCTTCTCGCGGATCATCGGCAGCACCTCGTCGCCGTGCTCGCGGACGAAGGCGCCCCGCACCCCTTCGCGGCGCTGGAGCTCCTTCGCGTCGTTGGGCGGGTTGGCGGCGATCGCCCCCACCGCGGCGTTGGAGAGCATCCGGCCGAACGGCACGTCTTCTTTCTGAGCCCATTCCAGCCGCTTGCGGTGCAGCTCCCAGGCGACCACCTCGGCGAGCCGGATCTGCGAGGTGCTCAACCCCGCGCGCGGAATCTTCGGCTTGAACTCGGTGGCCAGGTCGGGCCGGCGCGCCGCCTCTTCCGCCATGCGGGCGCAGTCCAGCTCGACCTCTTCGAGGATCGCCGCCTTGGCGCAGGCGTCACGCACCTGGCGGCCGATCTCGGTGAGGTAGCGCACGTCGTCGGCGATGTAGTCGCGCATCCCCGGGGGCAGCGGGCGCAGCGAGAAGTCGGACTGCTGGTGCTCCTTGAGCAGCTTGATCTGCAGCCGCTCCATCACCAGGTCGGCGAGCCCGACCTTGGCCCACCCCAGGAGCGTCGCCGCGCGGTGGGTGTCGAACAGCCCTTTGACCCGGATCCCCGCCTCGGCGAGGTACTGCAGGTCGCCCCCGGCGGCGTGAAAGAACTTGGTCACCGCAGGGTTGGCGAACACCTCGGCCTGGGAAGAGACCTCGACGCCCGGCTGGAGCGTGTCGAGGAGGAAGATCTCCGAGTCGGTGCCGATCTGGACGAAGCACAGCCGGGCGTGGAAGGCGTGCATCGCGTCCGCTTCGACGTCGACGGAGAACTCCTTTACCTTCGAGAGCGAGGCGGTCACCTGCGCCAGGCCGCCAGCCTGGACGACGTCGACGGCTCCCTGGGGGAATGGGCTCACCCTTGCCCCTATAGCAGCGCTGCTGGCCTTTGGACCCCGTTTCGGGATATCGGCCGCGTCGTGACCGAGTTGGAGAAGTTGGAGAAAGGCCTGTTGGCGCGCGTCGGCAAGGCCGTGCACGACTGGTCCCTGATCTCCGAGGGCGACAAGGTGATGGTCGGCGTCTCCGGGGGCAAAGACTCGTACACCCTGCTCCACGTGCTGCGCCTGCTGCAGCAGCGGGCTCCGATCTCCTTTGAGCTGCTCGCGGTGAACCTCGACCAGGGGCACCCCGGGTTTCCGGCGCAGGTGCTCGAGGGCTGGCTCAAGGACAACGGCCACCCGTACCGGATGCTCGCCCAGCACACCTACTCGATCGTCCTCGACAAGCTGCAGCCGGGGCAGACCCAGTGCTCGCTGTGCAGCCGGCTGCGGCGGGGAATCCTCTACAACGAGGCGGTCGCCCTCGGCTGCAACAAGATCGCGCTCGGCCACCACCGGGACGACCTGGTGCACACCCTGCTGCTCAACCTCTTCTTCGCCGGCACGATGGGCGCGATGCCGCCGAAGCTTCTGAGCAACGACGGGCGGAACACCGTGATCCGCCCCCTGGCCTACGTCGCCGAGGAGGAGATCTCCCGCTTCGCCGAGCTGATGAAGTTCCCGATCATTCCCTGCGATCTGTGCGGCTCGCAGGAGAACCTCCAGAGGGCCAAGGTCAAGCGGCTGGTGGACGAGCTGTCGAAAGACATTCCGAACGTGCGCAGCTCGATACTTTCTGCCATGGGCAACCTCCACACCTCGCACCTGCTCGACCCGCGCTTCGCCCCCACCGTTTCGTCGCTAGAAGGAGGCTCTCATGACGCGTGAACATGCCACCAACGCCCGGCTCGAGCGGAACGCTGCGCTGATGGACGCGATGATCCTCGGGGCGACCGCCGATGGGCACGTCTCGAAGCTGGAAAAAGAGGCGATGCTGCGCCGGGTGGGTGAGCGGCCGGAGTTCGAGGGCACCGCGGTCGAGGAGCTCAAGGACCTGATCGAGGGCAGCGTCTTCCGCCTCTCGAAGACCGCGAAGCTCGAGGACGTGATCGCCTCGCTGCGCACGCGGCTGAAGGACCACAAGAACCGGCTGCTCGCCTTCGGCCTGGCGACCGCGGTGGCGCTGGCGGATCAGCGGGCGACGAAGAAGGAGATGGGGCTGCTCAAGACGCTCCAGGCGGGCCTGGGGATCAGTGAAGACGAAGTGGCGCGCATCGTCGAGGTCGTCGAGGACGGCGGGTCGCTCTCCGAGGCGTTGGGCGAGCCGGCCGAGCACCTGTACGCGGAGGTGATGGTGCTGGCCTCGGTGGCCGACGGGAAGCTCGAAGCGGAAGAGGCCGACGCGATCGTCGAGGCCCTTGCCGGAGATCCGATCTTCTCCCACTTCAGCGCCTCGGACGCGCGACGGCTGGTGCGCGATGCGCTCGCCCACCTCGCCGACCAGGGCCTGCCCTCGCGGCTGGGGGCATTGGCGCGCGGCCTGTCGACCCATGCCCAGCGGCTCAAGGCGTTCAGCCTCGCCGCGCGGGTGGTCGACGCCTCGGGCCGCGAGCCGAGCAAGCAGACCTCGAAGATCATGGATCTGCTCCAGGCAACCTTCGGCCTCGCCGACGACGAAGTGGCGAAGGCGCACGCGGAAAGCTGATGACGAAGACTCCGATCCGCCTCGCGTTGCCTCCTTCGCTCGGCCCCTCGGTGGCCGGCGAGCGCGCGCGCCGGTTGGAGACCTACCTCGGCCAGGCGTTGGGGCGGCCGACGCAGGTGGTGGTGCCGTCGAGCTACGAGGCGCTGGCGAAGGAGCTGCTGTCCGGCAAGTGCGAGGCCGCCTGGGCGCCGCCGTTCGTCTGCGCTCGCATCGAGGCGATGGGCGTCCGGGTGCTGGTGCGCGGCGTCCGCCAGGGCGCGTCGAGCTACCGCGCCGCGCTGGTCTGCCGCGCGGATCGCCCGCTGACCCTCGACACCCTCAAGGGCGTCAACGCCGCCTGGTCCGATCGCGACTCGGTCGGCGGGTTCCTCTTGCCGATGGCGCTGCTGCGCGACAAGGGCCTCGACGGCACCAAGCTGTTCGCCTCGCAGCGCTTCGCCGGCAGCTACAAGGTGGCGCTCGACCTGCTGCTCGACAAGACGGTGGAGCTGACCAGCGTGTTCGCCTCGGGCGGCAAGACCCCCGTGGCGACCGGCATCGACGAGCTGTTGCCCGGCCGTCAGCAGCTGGTGAAGGTGGTCGCCTTCACCGAAGAGTCGCCCAACGACGGCGTCGCGGTGGCGATGAACACCCCGCCGGATCTCGCGATGGACCTCGAGAAGGTGCTGCTGCAGCTGCACGACTCGCCCGAGGGCGGGACGATTCTCAAAG
>JAYVRT010001155.1:0-2807 GCA_043776025.1 Archangiaceae bacterium
GGTCCAGCTTGTCGCGACTGGCTCTTCGACCCAGAAGGCCTCTTCGAGCCACGCGAACGCGCCTTCACCCGAAAGCGCTTCTTGGGCGGCGGCGGCGCCTCGAGTCCACGGCGCAGCAATTGCCCGACGACCTCCTTGAACGTCAGGCCGCGCTTGCGCATCTCGGCCTTGAGCCGCTGGGCGAGGTCGTCGTCGAGGGTCAGCGTCGTTCGCACATCATGATGCTGCGACGGCTGCATCCTGATGCAAAGACCCGGCTACAGGTTGAGGAAGATCCGCTCGCGCGACATCCCCCGCTTCACCAGCTCGGCGGTCACCGCCTGCACCATCGGGTTGCTGCCGACGACGAACGCCGCCGCGTCGGCCCAGCGCATCGGCTCGAAGTGGTCCTGAACGAACCCGCGCCGCCCCTGCCAGACGTCGTCGACCTCGCTCACCGTTCGCACCAGCTTTACCCGGTGGGTGTCCCAGCGCGGCCAGTCCTTCTCGAAGGCGAAGTCCCGGCCGTGGCGGCCGCCGAAGTAGAAGACGACGTCGCCGAAGTCGTCGCGCCGCGTCCCGAGCGTGTGGATCACCGAGCGCATCGGCGCCGCGCCGGTGCCGGTCGCCACCAGCAGCAGGTCTTTTCCCGCGGCGGCGTCGATGGGGAAGCCGGGCCCCTTCGCCACCGAGGCGAACACCGGGTCGCCCGGCTGGAGCACCGTCATCGCGTCGGCGAGCGGAAACCCCTGGCGCACGAGGAACTCGAATCGCTTGCCGGTTCGGGGCGCCGAGGCGATCGCGTAGGGCCGCGGACCATGGCCGGGCACGCTCAGCTCGAGGTACTGCCCGGGCAGGGTGAAGCTGGCCTCGACCTCGGGGGGCATCAGCAGGGTGAGGTGGATCAAGCCCTCTCCCCCGTCGGTGACCTCGGCTACCTCACCCGCAAGCATGGCGGGGTCGTAACACCGGGACTACGCTTTGGAACAGTGCGTAACCTTCGAGCTCTGATTTGGATCGTGGTGGTGATGTCCGCCATCGTGGTGGTCGTCAGCCCGCTGGTCTACCTGTGGACCAGCAGCAAGCTGCCCCAGCTCGAGAGCGAGTTCGACCTCGAGCGGATCCTCCGGCACTCGATCGAGAGCGAGCGGCGCAGCAAGCTGATGGGCCAGTTCGACAAGGTGAAGTCGCCGATCGACTTCCACCGCCCGGACTTCGCCCGGCTGCCGAAGAACCTCGTCGCCGCCTACATCACCGAGCGTGGCTGCCCCACCTACTTCCAGACCCCGCGCGAGGACGGCTACGCCTGGAGCAAGCGCCAGGTGATGAGCCTGTTCAACATGGAACCCCCGGGCGACGGGTGGTGCGAGCAGCTGTTCGCCAGCAACCTCGGCTACCGGGTCGGCGCCAAGGGCTCGCTCGAGGTCGCGGTGGCGGCGAACAAGATTCACCGCTTCCTCAAGAAGGACACCCTGATTGCCTACGACCTGCACTCGGTGCGGCTCGCCTCGGGCATCATCGGCGTCGAGGACGGGGCGAAGGCGCTGTTCCACAAGCCGCTCGCCGAGCTCAACCTCGCGGAGCTCGCCGAGTACGCCCTGGCGCTGCCGCCCCACGGCTACTGGGCGCAGATCCACAACTGCGACAACGCCTCGCTGATTCGCCAGTCGCGCGACATGATCATCGACCACCTGCAGATGGTGTCGCTGATCCCCGAGTCCGAGGCGCGCAACTCCAAGGCCCAGCAGGTCGCGTGCCTGCGCACCGAATAACCCCTACTTCTTGATCGGCCCACGGGGTGGGATTCCGGCGGGCGGCCGCGCCACGCCCGGATTCGCCGGCCGGGCCACCCCGGGCGCTCCGGGCGCGCGCACCGGCGGCCGTGGCGGGTGGGCGGACCGGGGAGCCTCGTCGCTCGAGTCTCCCAGCAGCGAGTCGGAGACCTCGACCAGCGGCTCCAGCTGGCGCCGCTCGGCGGTGGGCTCGCCCCGTTCGTCATCGTCGTCGTCGAGCTTGCGCAGAGGGTTCCGCGTCGGGGGCGGCGTCAGGTCGTCGCTGCCGTCGGTCGGGCGGGCCGCGGCCGCCACGGGCGGGCGGACCTGAGGCTTCGCACCCGGCGCAGGTGCGGCCGGGGCCTTCGGCTTCGCCGGGGCGGAGGACACCGAGGGCCCCTGGGCCGGCAGCGCGGCGAGCTGCTTCAAGTTGTAGAAGCCAGGCAGAGGGATGTTCTTGCCGGCCTTGCGCTGCTTGCCCTCTTCCTTCAGCCGCTCTTCGAAGTCCCGATAGTTCGAGGCGTACTCGTCGGGGTCCGGCTGGTGCTTCTCGCGGTGCTTGAGCGAGTCGGCCCACTGGATGTGCACCGACTCGCCGACGCCGTGCAGCAGCGGGGGGGGCGGAATCCCGTAGGTCGCGGGGTCGAAGAACGAGGGCTCGAGGTCGGTGAAGCCGTAGGCGCGCGCCTTGGCCATGAAGGTGGGGAGAATCCCCGTCGGCGCGTGGTAGCCGAGGATGTCGCCGTCTTCGTCCTTCGACACCGGCACGTAGAGGAAGATGTCCTGGGTGCGGTAGTCGCCCTTCTCGTTGAGCGGCAGCACCTCGGACACGGCGATCGTCTTTCGGCTGCCGTCCTGGAGCCGTTCGCAGCAGACGATGAAGTTGATCGCGCTCGCCACCTGGGCGCGCACCGCCACCATCGGCAGCTCGACGCCGCTCATCAGGCACAGCGACTCCAGCCGGCGCAGGGTGTCGGTGGGGGTGTTGGCGTGGACGGTGGCCATCGAGCCGCCGTGGCCGGTGTTCATCGCCTGCATCAGGTCGAACGCCTCGCC
>JAYVRT010001156.1:0-2805 GCA_043776025.1 Archangiaceae bacterium
CGACGAGACCTGCGAGGCAGGGTTGAGGAACCAGCTGATGCTGCCGGAGTAACTGCCCTGCATCGTGTGGATGACGACGTAGGTGTAGTTGGTGCGGCCAGAGCTGTAGTTGGGCGACTGCCGGTACTGGGCGATGCCGGGGTAGTCGCCGAGCGCATCGCGGCGCGTCCCGTGGGTCGAGTACTGCCGCCACTGCGACGTCGTCGGCGCCAGCACCACCGCGCCATCGGCGAGCTTCACCTCGAAGCCCTGCTCGATGCGGAGGAAGACGTCGGCCGCGTAGTCGTTGGCCAGCGGCGCGGAGTCGATGCCCGGGTAGAAGGACACCGCCTGGAACCAGTCGCCGAGGTTGTAGGCCGACAGCGTCGGGTACTCGCGGAAGCTGTTGTCACCCAGCTCCCGCAGCGCCGCTGCCGCGCCGCGGATGTTGGCGTGGGCGTCGAGCTTGAGCCGCTCGGCCGGGACGCCGGTGAGCGCCGAAGCGCGGGTCAGCATCAGCCAGTCGCCGCGCTCGACGAGGTTCATCAGCCCGTGTCCGCCGTTGACGCTGCCACCCGTGAAGCCGGGCGTGACCCGGGTCTCGACGTAGGCGATGGCCTTGAGCAGCTCGACCGGTACCTGGAACTCGCGCGCCGCCTGGGTGAAGGAGGTTTCGAGCGCCGAGCTCCCCTGCGTGGAGACGGGTGCGGACGGCAGTGGCTCGGTGCCGCAGGCGGCGATCAACACGGCGAGGGCGGCGGAGGCTTTGAGCGGCTGGGTGAGCATGTGCGGGGAGTCCCTTCCAAGTCCGGTGCCACACCCAGGCAATTGGCCCGGGCGGGTGCACCCTCGCAGAGCGCGTGCAAGCCGTCGAACTGGCTGGGGAAACAGGCGTCACGCCCAGGTGACAGGCAGGGCGGCAATCAATGCGTAAGCTGGGTTGATCTGAAAGTTGGCCACGCCGCGGCCAGTGGAGTGTCCTGCTCCGCGACGTCACCTCAAGGCGTCAGGCAGCGGTAGCCGCCATCGATGCCCTTGAAGCACGCCAGCGGCGTCTTGCAGGGCGGCTCCTCACCGCACGCGCACTGGCCTGACTGGCGCCCGCACTGACTGGTCTTTCCCACCTCGCACGCCTCGCAGACGCTGCCGCCCAGACCCGAGCCCGGCCCCTGCTTTCGGCACACCGGCCAGTCTGACTGGAGGCATGCCGTGCCGCTGCAGCACTGTTTGACCCCGGTGCAGGCGACACAGGTGGCGGAGTTGCTGCAGACCCCGGCCCCGTAGGGCGCCTGGGAGCAGATGAGCCCAGTGCCGGCACCCGTGCACGACTCGCAGGACAGGCCGGCCGCGCCGCATGCCAGCCCAGTGCGTGCGTCCTTGCAGCTGGGGGGGTTCCCATTCGCACCCGCGGTACAACAGCCCTGGCAGTTCGCGTACGGGTCGCAGGTGCAGCCGAAGACGCCGGTGCCCTTGATGTCGGCACAGCGCGACCCGGCGGGACAGATCGCGCCGCTCGTCCCACAGCTGCAGGTGGGGCCGGACGGCAGCTGGAGGCAGGTGTTGGCGCGGAACAGGTCGCAGAAGTCGGCCGCGGTGCAGAACGACTTCGGGACTCCACAAAATTGAACCGTGACCTGAACCGGTGGCAAGCCGCCCTGAGGCACCGGGTAGGAACCGGCGCCGAGGAAGGCGCATCTGCCTCCGTCGGGCTGGCCCGCGTCGGGGATGCAGCAGGTGCTGGAGCAGGGACAGGTCGCGACCCCGCCGTCGGGAAGGCTGGCGTCGAAGGTCCCGGCGTCCACCACCCCGGCGTCGACCGGAGTGCCCGCATCGGGGATGACGAAGGGCTTCATGTTGACGGTGACGTCGGTCTCGGTGCCGAGCGCCACCTTCACCGTGCTCGCGCCGTACTCGGCGAGCTCCGCGTTGTCGTCGAGCGCGTAGACCACCAGCGTCACCTCGGTGTCGGCGAGACTGTCGGAGAGCAGAATCCGTACCGTCTGCGGGCTGGTGAGGTCGGTGGCGCTCGGCATCGCCGGCCGGTAGTCGCGGGTGAACACCTCGTTGCCCGAGCTGTTCTGCCCGATGAAGAGCAGCTGGCGGACGTTGTAGGTGTTGTCGAAGAGGTTGTTGACGTACAGCGCGGTGCCGTTGAGCGTCTTCGGATCCTTGGCGCAGTTGGCGAGCGCCACGCCGATTCCAAACCCCAGCAGCAATGCGCGGTGCAGCTTCAATTGTGGCTCCCGATGGGCTGCAGCGTCGTCGACCTCGGCTGCGGCTGCTGGGTGAGCACGACGCCGGCGGCGACTCCTCCGGCCACCGCGGCGACGCCGACGCCGATGACCACCCAGAACCAGCCCTTCTTGTAGGCGGGGTCGTCCGGCGGCGGGGCGGGGGGGGGAGGCGGCGGGAGGTCACTCGGGTTGGGAACGAGGTGGGTCGCCAGCGGCGTGTCCATCTTCTTCAGCTCCGCCTGCCGGGCCTCCTCGGCGAGCCGGGCCTGTTCCGCCTTCTTCGCGTCCTCATCGGCCTTCGCCTTTTCCGCAGCGAGCTTCTCTTCCTGCTTCGTCTTCATCTCGGCGGTCAGCTGCGTGGCGAGCTCCACGTTCGGCGCCTTCGGCGGGCTGTTGTCGACGAAGCGCTGGTAGAAGAACGCGGCCCGCTCGAAGTTGTTCAGCTGCCGATGGCACTGGGCGATGTTGAAGAGGAAGCCGGGCCGCGGCGCGAGCTGGTACGCGTCGGAGTACTGCTTGAGGGCGCCCTCGAAGTCGCCGAGGTCGTAGCTCTTCATCCCGCTCTGAAACAGCGCCTTGGCCTTCGTCTCGT